>JBJKPV010000321.1:0-5158 GCA_046706015.1 Allostellaceae bacterium
ATGCCGGTCGACAGCATGCTGTAATGCAGGCTTCGGGAGAGGTAGAGCGGCACGTAAACCATGACCACGCCAAGGCCGCGGCCGCCCGCGGCGATCGCGCGCGCCACGATGACGAGGCGAATTTCGCGGACGCGCAAGGGCGCCAGGTAGTCGAGACGCTGCTCCGATCCTTTCGCCTCCGCTTTCGCAAGTCTAGCCGGTTTGCGATCGTCGCTGACGAAGGTGGAGGCGAGCAGGCCGAAGACGAGTCCCGGCAGCATCAGCGCGTAAAGCGCAACATGCCAGCCGAACCGGGTTATCAGATAGGCTGCGATGATCGGCGTGACGACACTGCCGACATTGCCGCCCGAAAAATGGATCGAGAAGGCGCTGCCGCGGCGCTCCGGTTCGTACCAGTCGGACATCAGCGAATTGGCCAAAGGGTGCTGCGCGCTGCTCGCGATGCGCCCGAAGATCATCGCGCCGCCGAACTGGGCAAAGCTCTGCGCCAGCGCCATCCACGCAAGCGAAAAACCCATGCCGATGCTTCCGAGACCGATGATCGTGCGCCGGCGGAGATAGCGGCTCGTCCAGGCATGCACGCCCTGGAACAGGCCATTGACGAGATTGGCGATGCCGAGGAGGGCGCCGAGCGTGGCGTAATCGAAGCCAAGAGCCGCCATAGCATAGGGGAAGATCAGCGGCTGGACCGCGGCGACCGCATGCTGCTGGGCGTGGGTCGCGCTGATGATCGAGAGGCTCATCCAGCGCGTTCGTTGTGTCGGGCGGCCGCTCGGCTCTGCGAGGCCGCGTTCGCTGGCCGTCGTGGTCATCGCGCTCGTGCTCCTCTCGTGACGCCAAGTCTACAACTCCTATCCCTTCGATTGAAGTGTGGCGACTCGGCACCTCACCGTCAGACATATCTCTAGGGTCTCAGTTTGGCACAAGGCCGACGTCTATCGATCTCCGCGCGGTCGTCCGCCTTCGGGCGTCAAGCAGACTTGCCGAATTGATGAGCACGCGGCGGCCGACCCGCCATCTCTGCCCTATCTCCGTTCACGCGGGATGAAGCGGACTCGATCTACGCACGCTGAGTTCTTCAGCTTCTGACCCAACGCCCGCATCGACCCTCTGTCGTTGAGAACCAGGTCACCCAGGCATAAGGGCGGTCTGATGGAAAATCATCAGCCAACAAGCATCGCGCTTGACGAATATACTGGTGTCGAAAGTCGGGCCGCTGTTGGACTGGCCGTCTTTGAACCTGCGCGCGGCCTGCGCAGTTCCGAAAACCCAGGCAACTTCACCTTCGATTTTGATCTCGGGTTGCGCCATCGAGACGGTCAGCGCGTCTAATGAAGACCAATATTGTTCGTAATTTTCTCTGACCGCCGCCCATCCCCTATGCGCAACGGGTCGGATCGGTGGCGCGACGTTCACATCGTCCGGCGATCTCGACCAAAGTTGTTCCATGGTCACCAAGTCCCGCGCCGACAGCGCAGCATAATACGCTTCGTTTGCGGCCCTGACTGCTTCCACATCGGTCGCCATGAAAGCTCCTTTCGACAAGCGCGCCATCTTTTCAGATTGAATGGCTGAGCACAACGTCGCCTATCGGTACATCGCCGACATGTATCGCTCTTTGATCGACCGCCCGTTTTCAAGGGTCAGGCAGAGAGCGCGAATTGATGGGCCTGCGGCCTCGCCGACCTTACGTCGCGCGCGCTCAAATCCGCGCGCGGTATTGCCAATGGACCGGCGGCAGGCCCGCCACGGGCGAGCGCAGCATGGCGAGCCGGTCGCCGCCCAAGGAGCCGAGATAGACATTGCGCAGATCGGGCCCGGCGAAACTGATACTGGCGACGTTCTTCAAGACGTTCGTCGGGCTCTTCTGCATGTCGTCGCGCGCGACCTTGCCAGCGGCGATCAGCGTCTCGATGCGATCGACGTGATCCTTGTTGCAATCCTCGACCACCAATGTCTGACTCCCATCCGGCGCCACGCGCAGGATGCGGTTGCTGATGATGCTCGCGACCCAAAGACACCCCTCGGCGTCGAAGGCCGCGCCATCGGCGAAGACGCCATGGCCGAATTCGGTGAACACCTCGCGCCGCGAAAGCCTCGCCTTCGGCCCGACCTGGAAGCGCGTGATGCGCCGCCCGAAGGTCTCGACGACATAGACCTCGCTCTCGTCGGCGTTGAGCCGCGCCTCATTGGCAAAGGCAAAACCGTCGGCGACGATACGCGCTCCCGCCTCGTCGACGACGAAGAGATAACCGTCCGCGAGCTGATCCGGCCCCTTGGGCGCCATCGCCTGGGAGATCGGCCAGCGCCGCGTCGTTACCGTGACCCAGAGCCTTCCGCTGCGATCGCTGGTGACGAAATTGGTCGCGGTCAAGGCGACCCCGTCGATTTCGCGCAGCAATGGCGTGACCGTCCCGTCGCCGGCAAGCCGCCACAGCCCGCCGCCCTCGCCCATATTGGCGATGATGAAATCGCCGCGCTCGGTCAGCGCGATGCCGTTGGGGATCCAGTTCTTGCCCTCGATCTCGGCCGTCGCGCCGATCGCGCGCTGGCGCCCGTCCGGCGCGATATGCATGACGCCGCTGCCGAGATGCGCGACGAAGAGATCGCCGCTCGCGGTCGCCAGCACGCATTCGGGCCGGCGCAGCCCGGTGCCGAAGCTCGAGACCTGATCGAGCGGGACGGTGCAAGGCGTCAAGGAATTTGCCATGGCGAGCCCCTCACGCGCCGATCGCGTCGTTGGGCACGAAGGCGCGCGCGCCGCCGGGCCAGCGCGCGGCCAGCGCGCGATAGTCGGCGCCCTCGAATTCGCGCAGCCTCCCCTTCTCCCACACCGCCTCGCCGTCATAGAAGACGGTCGCATCGAGCACCGTCGCCGAGATCTCGCCCGGGATTTGCCGGCCGACGACATGGAAATGCAGCACGCGCGGATTGCCATGCGCCAAGAGCATCCATTGCTCGAGGCTTTGCTTCGGGCCGAAGGCGATCGCGGCTTGCGGGTTGGTGCCGGCATGCCATGAATTGACGATGAAGGGCTCCTTGCCGTAGCGCCTTCCGAGCTCCGCAAGAAAAGATTTCGCGCGCTCGATGACTTTCGCCTCGCCCTCCCATGTCACGATCGCGCCGTCCTCGACCGTGGCGAGCACCGGGCTTTCGAGCGTGATGCCCTCGGTGCCGAGATCATGCGTCGCCGAGGTCACGAGCCAGCGCAGCGCGATGCGGCCGGAGGCCTTGGGCGAGGGAATCGGCTGATGCGTGTCCATCGGAAAGCTGCGCAGCGAAAAGCCGGTCGCGGGATCGCCGCCGCCCGGCCGCGCCTCGGGCATCGCGCCGCTGATATCCGTGCCCAAGGGACAGGTCACGCGCCAGCTCTTGGCGCGCGCCAGCCGCGCCGTCAGCAATTGCATCGCCTCGAGCCAGAGCCCATGCGGGATGCGCGCGAATTCGGATTCGAGCACCGGCTTGGTCGCGGCGTAGTTGAGCACGCGGATGCCCTTGCCCTTGGCCGGGCGGAGCCGCAACAACGGGCCGATCTGATGATTGAAGATGGTGATCTCGGCGCCCTCGATCGCATCCATCACATCGGCCGGGATCGCCTCGGGCGATTCCGCACGCTCGGGCCAGAGGCTCCGCACCTTGGCGCCGTGAAAGCGCGCGCGCTCTTCGAGGAAAGCAACGACCGCGGGATCGACGCCCTTGCCGTGCTCGTTGATGAAGAGCACATCCTTACCCTTGCCGACCTCGGCGCAGTTGATCAGCAGATTATCCGCAGCAACAATCCAATCCTCGCGCCGCGTCGCGCTTTGCGTCTCGCTCATGGCCTTTCTTTGCGCCCCTCGCCGGATGAATTCGCCGCGATCGTCGCGCGGCGCTTGCTTCAAGGCTAGCACGCGGTGCGACGCTTCGATAGCGGCCCGCACCTGCGCGGAGGCCGGAGCACGATGAAGCGGACGCGCCGAGAAGCGCGGCGACAACGCTCGAATAATGTCGTAGCCTGGGTCGCGTCGTGCGAGTGTCACTCCCGGCGACATTCAGCGGAGAACTGACGCGCGGCGCAGCGATCAATCGCGATTGGGGCGATGCGATCGCGCGATTTTCCTCGAGGGAGACGCCATGCCATCGGTATTCGACTTGATTGACACAATTGTTGTCGTGCTGATGGAGAACCGCTCCTTCGACCACATGTTGGGCTATCTCAACCTGCCGGGCCCGCAACGCATTGCCCTCGAGGGTCTCCAAAGCGACCCGGCCTGGCTGCAACAACACGCGAATAGCGGAATCGCGCCGTTCGAATTCTCGCTCCAGGATATCGACGATCCGCCGCATGAGCAGGCGACCATCGCGCTTCAGATCGGAAGCCCGAGCGTCCCCGGCGGACCATGTCCGATGAACGGATTTGTCGAGAGCTATCGCCAGCGGCGACCGGCTCCGGCGGACGAGCGTCTCGTCATGGGCTATTACCCGGCTCAGTGGGTTCCGACCTTCGATTTCTTCGCGCGCCACTTCACCGTGTGCGACCATTGGTTCGCCGCATTGCCGACGGGCACCCAAGCCAACCGTTTGATGGCGATGGGCGGGGAGACGACGCTCATCGATAACGCCGGGCTGTTCCTTCCCGACCAGCCGCTGGTTTACGACTGGCTCGGCGCCAAAAGCTTAACGTGGTGCGCCTATCAGGGCGGCAGCTATCTGCCGTTTTTCGCCTTGATGCCGAAATGGCAGAACGAAATCGCCGTTTCTCTCGCGCATGATCTTCTCGTGCCGCACGCCCATCCGAGGTTTCGCCGGTTCAGCAACTTCGCCGCGGATTGGACGAGCGAACAGCAGATGCCGTCGGTCATCTTCATCGAGCCTGAATACACCGATGGGCCGCACACGGTGGCGAACGACGATCACCCGCCGACAGGGGTTACGCAGGGGCAGGCGTTCCTCGCGGAGATCTACAGCGCGCTGATCGCCAATCCCGCGCGATGGGCGCGCACGGTGCTCATCGTCACCTATGACGAGCACGGCGGTTTCTACGATCATGTCCCGCCGCTCGACATTCCCACGGCGGTGGCCGGGCACGGTTCCACGCCGGTGTTCCAAACGACCGGCGTCCGCGTACCGGGATTCGTGATCTCGCCGCTTGTCGAGCCTGGCACCGTCTACCGCGGAC
>JBJKPV010000322.1:0-7139 GCA_046706015.1 Allostellaceae bacterium
GGTCTTTCGTCGTATCGAAATCGATCAACAGCTGGGCGGATCTCAAGGGCAAGATTCTCGGCTTCAGCTCGCTCAAGGTGAACGAGGTCTGGCTGACCGAAAAACTGCTCGCGGCGCATGGGCTGAAGCGCAGCGATTGGACGGGCATCCAGGTCGGCATTACGCCGCTCAAGGTCGCCGCACTGAATAAGGGATCGATCGCCGGCGCAGCGCTGTTCCAGCCAGGTGCGGAGCGCGCCATGAGCGCCGGCCTCCAGGAGCTTGCGCGCTATGCGCAACTCGGCGACTTCCCGCCGAGCCTCGTGGTCACGACGCGTGCCTGGGCGATGGAGAACCACAACGGCGCCCGGCTGAGCAAGGCCTTCGCGCTCGCACATCATTGGCTCTACGACCCGGCGAACCGGAGCGAAGCCGAGAAAATTCTCGCCAAGTACACCAAGGTCCCGGTGGCGATGGCGAGCAAGGTTTACGAACAGCTTTTCGTCGTCGACAAGAGCTACAGTCGCGACGGCGCGGTCGACCCGAACGGCCTCAAGCGCGCGTTCCAGCTCGTGGCCGATGCGGGCGAGGTGCCGGCGGCGAAGCTGCCGGAGCCGCAATCGATGATGCTGCCGCAGTGACGGCGGCCCGCGCCGCCGCGGGCCGCGCCTCGCGCATCGGGTAAACGCATGGCTGCCAGCGCCGCGGGCGAATTGACAGCGGCGCCGAAGGAATGTTACCACCGGCTCCTTCGAGCGGAGTCGGCCGACCATGCCGCGTGTTGCCATCGGCGACTGTCACATCTATTTCGAGCGGCACGGTGCCGGGTTCCCGGTTCTTTTCGTGACCGGGCTCGCGGGCTACGCCAGTTTCTGGCGCGATCAGATTCCTGCCTTTTCACGTAGTTACGACACGATCGTTTACGATCATCGCGGCGTCGGGCAAAGCGATCAGACCGGCCTCATCACCAGCATCGAGTCCCTGGCGAAGGATGCGATCGGGCTGCTTGACGCGCTCGATATCAAGAAGACGCATGTCGTTGGCCATTCCGCCGGTAGTGCGGTCGCGCAGATCTTGGCGATCGAGCATCCGGACCGTTTGGCGAGCGTCGTACTCGCGGGCGGCTGGACCAAGCCGGACGCCTATTTCCGCCGTTTCTTCGCGCTGCGCAAGGAATTGCTGTCGCGCCTCGGCCCGTCATCCTATATCCAGGCGAACACGCTGTTTCTCTATCCCGCCCGCTATATCGCTGCGAATAACGAATTGATGCGTCAGCTCGAAGCGCAGTGGCTCGCGAATTTTCCGGCGCTCAATACGATATCGAGCCGCATCGACGCGATCATGGCGTTCGATCGCACCGAGGATCTCAGCCGCATTCGCGTGCCGACCTTGGTCGTCGCGGCGCAAGACGATCTCATCACGCCGGCCTATTTCGGCGAGGAGTTGGCGCGCCGTATCCCGGGCGCCGAAGCCAAGTTTTTCCCGCAAGGCGGGCACGACTTCACGCGCGTGGTGCCGCGCGAATTTAACCAAGCCGTATTGCCGTTTCTGCAAGCGCATACGCCGCCGGAACAGCCTTAATCCATTCTTACTTAATCGTTCGTCAAGCCTTTGCCGCCTACATTCCAACATCGCGACCCGCCGATGTCGGATGTTTGTGCAGCATGTCTGAATACCCCGAAGCGACCCAGTACAAGATCGGCGCGCCTAGCAGCGTGCATATGGAGGACGGTTCCGCCCTCGCGCGAGCGCTGGCCGCGGCGGGCGACGTCGCCTATGTCTGGGATATCGACAGCGATATGCTGCATTGGCTGGGCGGTCTCGAGTGCCTCGGCTTCTCGCCGGCGGCCACGTTTCCGCGCGGCCACGCTTTTGCCGAGCGCATCAATCCCGATGATCTTCTGCTGCGTCAGCAGCAGCTCCAGGCGCATTACGCTTGCGGCGCGCGTTTCGACTGCGAGTATCGCATCCGCGTCGAAAATGGCGAGTTCGCCTGGGTGCATGAGCGCGGCGCTGCGGAGCTCGACGAGGCCGGTCGTCCGAAGCGCTTTTTCGGCGTGCTGCGCTTGATCACCGCGCGCCAGCATCAAGAGCAGCAGCTCGAGCATTGCGCCAACTACGATGAGTTGACGGGTCACTTCAACAAGAAGCGGTTGCGCGAGGTGCTCGATCACCTGTTGGCGGCGAGCTTCCGCGCGAGCAGTCCCGGCGCTTATCTCGCGATCGGCGTCGACAAGCTCGCCACGATCAACGACGCGTTCGGCTACAAGGCGGCCGACCAGGCTCTGGTCGAGATCGGGCATCGGCTCGATCAATGCCTGCGCGCGAGCGACGTCATCGGCCGCGTCGGCGGCGATCGCTTCGGCATCGTACTGGCGCATTGCGCGGAGGCGCATATCGCGGCGGCCGCCGAGAAGGTCCTGGCCGCGGTCAATCGCGTGCCGATCGAGACCGCGGCCGGCCCAATCTACGCGACCGTCTCAATCGGCAGCGTCGCTTTCCCGGAGCAGGCGAAGACCGCATACGAGGTGATGACGCGCGCGGAATCGGCGCTCGCCGAGGCCAAGCGCGCGGGTCGCGACTGCTTCGTTCCTTACCGCCTCACCGAAGAGCAGCGCAGCCGCAATCGCGTCGGCATGGCGCTGGGCGAGCGCGTGCAGCGCGCGCTCAAGGAAGGTCGGCTCAAGCTCGCCTACCAGCCGGTGGTGTCGGCCAGCACGGGCGCGACCGACTATCACGAATGCTTGCTGCGCATGATCGCCGAGGACGGGCAGGTCGTCATGGCTGGCGCTTTCGTTCCAGCGATCGAGCAACTGGGCTTCATTCGGATCATCGATCGCTTCGTGCTCGAAACTGCGGTCGCGGAAGTGGCTGCGACGAAGGACATCTGCCTCGGCATCAACGTATCCGGCCTGACCGCGACCGATCGGCCGTGGCTTCGCACCTTCACCTCGCTCTTGCGCGGCAAGCCCGAGGTGGCACGCCGTCTGCTGGTCGAGATTACCGAGACCGAAGCGTTGCATGACATCGAGGAATCGGTGCGCTTCGTCGGTACTTTGCGCGATCTCGGCTGCCGCGTCGCGCTCGATGATTTCGGCGCCGGCTTTACCTCGTTGCGCCATCTCCAGGCGCTCGCCGTCGATATCGTCAAGATCGACGGTTCCTTCGTGCGCAACTTGGCGCAAAGCGCCGAGAACCAGGTCTTCCTGCGCCATCTGGTCGGGCTTGCGCGGGGCCTCAACCTTCAGACCGTTGCCGAATGGGTCGAGACCGCCGAGGAAGCGGCGATCCTGCGGCGCGAGGGCGTGGGCTTCCTGCAGGGCTACTATTTCGGCGCACCGACCCTGGAAAAGCCCTGGCTTCATCCGGCCGCTGCGCCAGCGCATCGGCGCCGGTTGGGCGTCGCGCGCTGACCCCGCCGTCGGCGCGCCGGCGCTTCGGGCGCGGGCCGCTTCGGATTCGTGCCATCAGGCAAGTAACGCGGCTCAGCGCGTCAGCGGTCGGATCGCAACTCCCCGATCCGACCTTCTGCTCGCTCGAGCGCGATGGCGCTGCGGCGCTTTCCGATCAGCACCGATAAGCGCCGAACAAGCTCGGATTGAAGCGCGAAATCGGCGAGGATCGCCAGCATGACGGCGATCAGCCACCACCAGGCGAGTTCGCGCAGCAGCCAGAAATCGAGCCAGATGGTGTTGATCGAGGGTTCGCCGAGATGGAGCAGCCCGAGGCCGGCAAGCAGGTTGGTGCGAAAGCACTCCTCCCACATCAGGGCGACAATGAGCACGCCGGTGCCATCTGCGAGGATGCGTAGGCGACGCTCGCGCGTGCGCCGCGACAGCGCGAGCAGTCCGGGCAAGACGAAAAGAAGATAGATGCCGCGATAGCCGATGCTCTGGCCGGCGAAGAAACAGCCGGCGATGAGGAGGCTGCCGATGACGAGAAAGATCGATTCGGATGGCGTCAGCGCCGCCAGCGCCGCGCGCAGCGTGGTCCGCCGCAGCATGCGCCAGCACAGCGACGCGGCGGCAAGCGCCAGGGCGGCATAGACGGCATAAGCGAAGAAGCGAAGCGTCCAAGCGAGTGGCACCACTGGCTCGCCGATGGCGACGCCAAAGGTTTGCGCGACGCCGAAGGGAAGATTCTTGGCGGCGAAGAGATCGGTGAAATAAGGCCCGCTGGCGATCAGCGGCAGGCCGCGCTCGATTTCCGAAAGATGCATCGCGACGAAGAGCAGCGTCGCCGCGAGCGCCGCCGCGCCGATCGCGGCGAAGCGCGCGGGCCGCTCGCGCAGGGCGAGGGCCATCAGCGTCAGCGGATAGTACTTGAGCAGCCCCGCGAAAAGGCCGACCGTCAAGGCGGCGAGACGCGCAGCCGGCGAGCGCAGGGCCAGAAAGCCCGTGAGCATCGCGAGCATGAAAATCATGATGTCGGGATTGCCGCGCTCGACCGCGAACACGACCATGGTGGAAAGGCTCGCGAGGAGCCGGAGCGCGACCTCGCCTTTGCGGACCGGTGGCGGCAGGAGGAAAAGGCTGAGCAGGAAGAGCAGGCCCGTTCCCCATCCGAGCGCGTCGCCCGCGTGGTCGGCGAGCCTGAAGGGCGCCAGCGACAGCCAGAGCGGCGAATAGTTGAAGGACCGATCCATGAGGTCGCAGGAATCGTGCGCGACCACGTCGATGCCGAGGTGGTGACAACGCCACGCTGCGGTCAGGCCGTGCATGTCGAGAAAGGGTCCGAACGCGCCCGGCGCGATGCCCCAAAAGCGCAGGATCGCGGTGTACGTCTCGCGGTCGCCCAGCGCATAGAGCGCCGTCAGCGCGAAGAAGGCGAGAAGCGCCGCCAACGGCGCGATCACCCGATAGGATTTCGGGGCGGTTTCCATCGTGCCGCGCGCTCCCGCGAGTTGGGCCGCAAGCCTACGAGCCGCCGCGTCGCGGCGGGCTCCTGATCGCGATTATCCTTCGCGGCGGTTAACGGTCCGTCGCCGCGGCGACGGATTCAGCCTTCGCCCTTGTCGTCGGTCTTGTCTTTCTTGGCGTAGGCGTTGATCTGGTTTTGCAACTCGTTGATGCGCTGGCGCAGCTCGCCCAGCGATGCTTCCGGACCCGGCCCCTTTTCGCCCGGCTTTTCCTGCGGCTGCGGGAAGGGCGAGAACATCTTCAGGGTCTGCTCGAAGAGAGCAAGGTTCTGCTTGCCCATCTGTTCGAGCGAGCCAAAGGGAAAGATCCCGCCGAATGCCTCTTGGAGGCTCTTGCGCATCTGCTCCTGATTGCTCGCGAAAGATGACATCGCGTGCTCGAGATAGCGCGGCACCAGCCATTGCATGCTGTCGCCATAGAGACCGATGAGCTGGCGCAGGAAGCTGATGGGAAGCAGGTTTTGCCCGCCCTTCTGCTCCTCCTCGACGATGATCTGGGTCAGCACGCCACGGGTGATGTCCTCGCCGGTCTTGGCGTCGTAGACGACGAAATCGGAACGTGCCTTCACCATGCGCGACAAATCGTCGAGCGTGACATAAGAGCTCGTCGCCGTGTTATAGAGCCGTCGGTTGGCGTATTTCTTGATTACCACCGGCGCGGTGTCGGCGCCGCTCGTATCGGTCATTCCCTCTGTCCCTCTCGGCTCCCGCTCGGGCTGCATCTCTTGTACCTCGAATGGCTTAACGATCAGCATACCAGCATCCTGGTCCGCGGCTCCAGGACGGAGATGACGCCCATTCCCAAGACGGCCTCCGCCGATGGGCCGAGCCGCGTCCAAATCCCGCTCTGGCGCCCTCCCCGCACCGATCGGTATAATCCGCGTCATGGCGGACCAGCCGGATCTCGCTTCCCTTGCCAAGCGGTATGTGGATTTGTGGCAGGACCAACTGATCGCGATGGCGGCGGATCCCGCCCTGGCCGAGAGCACGGCACGGATCTTGGCCGCGCTGGTCCCGGCTGCTTGGCCGCCTCAGCCGGGCCGGTCCTATGACGCCGCCGCCGCCGCGCCAGGGCCCACGGCCTCTGGCGCTTCATTTGACGAGCGCGATGACCGCGTGGCTCAGCTCGCGCGGCGCCTTGCCGCTCTTGAAAAGCGGCTCGCGGCTTTGGAGGCCGGAATTCGCGCTTCAGGGCGCCGCGCTAAGCCTCGCGCTCAAGGTAGCCGCCACAAGAAGTGAGGCTGCCGGCGACGGCGGGGCGGGGCTCGATCTCAGCGACGCCTTCGCCCGAGCCGTCGACGCGGAGCTGATCGCCCGCGCCGCCGCCTTTCTCGACGGACTTGAGCTCTATCGCCGCCATCCCTATTCCCGCGATCTCGCCGACCCGCCATTGTTGTGGCGCGAGGGAACCACGCGTCTCCTGGATTATGGGCCGCCGGACGGCGTGCCGGTGCTGGTCGTCCCCTCGCTCATCAACCGCGCCTATATCCTCGATCTCGCGCCGGGCCAGAGCTTGCTGCGCTACCTTTCGGCGCAGGGGTTGCGGCCGATGCTGGTCGATTGGGGCGCGCCCGGAGAGGAGGAGCGGCGCTTTGGCTTGAGCGACTATATTACGGCGCGCCTCGAGCCGGCGCTGGAGGCGGCCTATGACGAGGCCGGCGCTCGCCCCATCGTCATGGGCTATTGCATGGGCGGGCTGCTGGCGCTGGCGCTCGGCGCGCGTCGGCCGAAAGAGATCAAGGCCTTGGCGCTCCTCGCCACGCCCTGGCGCTTCCATGCCGAGCGGGCGGCGCATGCGCGTCTCCTGGGTGCACTTGCCGAGCCGATCGCGCGCAGTTTCGAGGCGTTGGGCGAAGTGCCAGTCGACGTGCTCCAAGCCCTGTTCTTCGCCCAGGACGCGCTGCTCGGCTTGCGCTAGTTCACGCGCTTTGCCGAGCTCGCGCCGGACAGCACCGCGGCGCGCGGCTTCGTCGCGCTCGAGGATTGGCTCAATGACGGCGTCCCGTTGGCCGTAAAGGTCGCGCGCGAATCCCTGGGCGGCTGGTATGGCGAGGATTTGTCGGGCAAGGGACGCTGGCGCGTGGCCGGCACGAGCGTCCTGCCGGCGAAGATCGACCTCCCCAGCCTCGTCGTCGTGCCGGGCAATGATCGCATCGTGCCGCCCGCGACCGCCGCCGCGTTGGCCGAGGAAATGCCGAATGTCGAAAGCCTGACCCCGCCCTTGGGCCATATCGGCATGATC
>JBJKPV010000323.1:0-11836 GCA_046706015.1 Allostellaceae bacterium
CCTGGAGCCGGAGCGGCCGCGTTGCCCCCCGTTTGCGCCAGGGCCGGCAGAGCAAAGAGAGTCACGATCGGCGTGAGCAGGGAATAAGCCAGACGCTTCATGGCGACATACTCCTGAGAGTAGAGCCTCGATCCCATCAAATGGCGGCGCACCCGGCCTTGATCCAGATCAACGTGCAACATCCATGACTCCGGGCCGCCAGCCGCGCTAGACCATGATCGCATGAAACGGGATCAGCTCCGATTCCGTTTCATGCGTGAATCATGGTCTAAATTTTTGAATCGAGAGCACGATTCACGTATCGGAAAGAAGCGGCCTACTTCTTTCCGATACGATCGTGCTCTAGGCTCCCGTTCCCGTCTTCGTCCTGCCGCGAGGGTTTCCATGAGCGATCACGAGCTTCCCGTTCTCATCGTCGGCGGCGGGCCGATCGGCCTGGCGCTCGCCGCCGAGCTCGGTTGGCAAGGCATAAGCTGCCTTCTCATCGAGCAGGGCGACGGCGTGGTCAAGACGCCCAAGATGAACGAGGTCAACACGCGCTCGATGGAATTCTGCCGGCGTTGGGGGATCGCGGATCAGGTGCTGGACACGCCCTTCCCGCTCGTCTGGCCCAAGGACGTGGTCTTGGTCACCACCTTGAGCGGCTATGAGCTCGGCCGCGTGACGCGGCCGCCGCGCCAGGTGCGCGCCTCCGAGCACAGTCCCGAATACACCCAGACCTGCTCGCAGCATTGGTTCGATCCGATCCTGCAGCGCTTTACGCGCTCCTTTCCGCAAGTGAGCTTGCGCTATCGCTGTCGTCTGGACTCTTTCGTCCAGAACGAGACCGGCGTGGTGGCGCAGGTGACCGATCTCGCGACCGGCAAGAAGGAGCAGATCGAGGCGCGCTACTTGGCGGGTTGCGACGGCGCCGGCAGCGCGGTGCGCCGCGGTCTCGGCATCGCGCTCGAGGGCAAGGGCGTGCTCGGCTGCGCCGTCAACATGTTCTTTCGTACGCCCGACCTGCTCGCGGTTTGCGGCAAGCGGCCCGGCACTTTCTTCATCCCGGTCGATCGCGGCGGCGTCTGGGCCAATATCCGCGTGATCGAGCCGCGCGCCGGATTGTGGCGGCTGATGGTGAACGAAACCAATCCAGAGACGCGCGCCGAGGCCGTCGACAAGGAGGCCTATCTCCGTCGCGGCTTGGGCCGCGCGCTCGAGGTCGACTGGGTCGACATCAATGTTTGGCGCCGGCAAAGCGTGCTCGCCGCCAGCTACGGCCAAGATCGCGTCTTCCTTCTCGGCGACGCGGTGCATCAGGTCTCGCCCACGGGCGCGCTCGGCATGAACACCGGCATCGCCGATGCGGTCGATCTCGGCTGGAAGCTCACCGCCGTACTCAAAGGCTGGGGCGGCGCGAACCTCCTCGCTTCATACGATTCCGAGCGGCGGCCGGCGGGCGGGCGCGCGGTCGCGAGCGCGACGCGCTTCCATTCGAACCAGACCGGCTGGGGCGATGGGCTCGATGGTCTCGATGCACCCGACCAGGCCGGCGAGGCGCTGCGCCGGCGCGTCGGCGACAGGCTCGTCACCAATGTCGGCGTCGAGTTCCGCACCATGGGCTTGCAGCTGGGCTATCGCTACGAGAACTCGCCGATCTGCGTCGATGACGGCACGCCGCCCGTGGCCGACGATCCCGTGACCTATCGCCCTTCGGCGCGACCGGGCGGGCGAGCGCCGCATCTCTGGCTCGAGGACGGGCGCTCGGTGCTCGATTGCTTCGGCCACGGCTTCACCTTGCTGCGGCTCGGACGCACAGCGCCCGAGACCGGCGCGATCGAAAAAGCGGCATCGTCTCGCGGCATGCCGCTTCAGACGATCGCGATCGAAGCCCCCGCCGCGCAGGATCTTTACGAGCGCCGCCTTGCCCTGGTGCGGCCCGACGGGCATGTCGCCTGGCGCGGCGACGCGCTTCCCGCCGATCCGGGCGCGATCCTCGACCGCGTGCGCGGCGCGGCTTAGACCGCTTCCGGCGGCGCGCCGCGCTCAGCCCCGATGCTTCGCGGCGGCCGACGCGCTCGAGCCGTGCGGCAGGAACTTCTCGGTATAGAGCTTGCTCATGTCAGGTTCTTTCTTGAGCAAACCCATCTCGATGAAGGAGCTGCGCAGGACCGCCAGGGGCTTCGCTTCGAACTTGCCGGTGGTCGAGAAGGCAGGCATGACGACCTTGTAATCAGCCGCCACGATCGCCTCGGGCTCGCGCATCACTTTTGTCGCGATGCGCACGGTTTCCTTCTCGTGCTTCAGCATGAATTGGATGCTCTCGAACCATCCGGCGAGGAAAGCGCGCAGCTCCTTGGGATGATCCTTGATCAAGCTGTTCCGTGCATACATCACATGGGTGATGAAATCCGGCACGATATCGCCGAAATGCAGCATGATGTGCCCGAGGCCCTTCTCTTGCATCACGCTACCGCCGACGAAATCGATCGCCATACCGTCGGTCTGGCCCGTGCGCAACGCCGAGATCTGCGCCGGCCGCGCGCCCAGCGGCACGGTGATGATGCCGTCCGGACCCCATCCCTGATGGCGCGACAGCGCGCGCACCAGCCACTGCGTCAACGAGGTGACGGTCGAGACGCTGATCTTCTTGCCCTTCAAATCCGCCGGGCTGTTCAGCCCAGCCTCCTTGCGCACGAAAAGCGTGAGGTCAGCCGGCGGCCCCATGAAGGCCGCGACGCCGGTGACCGGCGCCCCGCGCGCGACGAAGGCGAGCTCGACGCCTGAGCCGAGGCCGATATCGATCGCGTTGGCGGCGAGGCCCTGCTGCAATTTGGCGCTGCCTGCGAAGTTGAAGATCTTCACATCGAGGCCGCGTTTCTTGAAGAACCCCTGGGCCACGCCCACATCGACCGGCACGAAATCGAAAACGCCGGCGAAGGCCTTGCCCACGCGCAGAACCGGGTCCGCGGCCCGGGCTGCGCCCACCGTCATCAGCAGCGCCAGCGCCGCGGCAAAAATGGAAAGAAAGCTCCGCCCGATGGGCTCGCGTGCAGCCATGCCGTTCCTCCGCTGTTCCTCGCGTCCACGGATTTGCCCGCGGCTCGCGTGATTGGTTTCAATCATAGACGCGGGATCGCTGCGCGTCACCCCCCATGCCCACTTGCCAAACCCTACGATTTTCATGAAGATAACAAGAATGTAATGTTTGGCCTGGGCGGTTTCCCGTCTCGGCTCAAACCGCGATCACGCATAATGCTGCCCGCCTCGGGCCTAGCGACCGTCGCATCTGCGCCGACCGCCGGAGACCGAGGCGCATAAAAACGAATCAAACGTAGGACAGGAGCAGGAAATGTACTCGAGACGCTTTGTCTTGGCCTCGTTGGCCACGTCGACTCTCTTCGCAACCGCGGCCAAGATACCGTTCGCGCGTGCCGCCGCGCCGGTGACGATCCGCGCCGGCTGGGTCGTCTTGCCGGCCGATCTGTTGCCCATGCTGCCGGGCGTCGCCCAGCTGACGAAGCATATGGGCAAGACCTACACGATCGAGCCGCAGCATTTCGCCGGAACGACGCCGATGATCACGGCGCTCGCCTCGGGCGCGATCGACACCGGCTCGCTCGCCTTCTCGTCGCTGCCGCTGGCCATCGAGAACGCCAAGCTCCACGACCTTCGGGTCATCGCCGATTGCTTCCAGGACGGCGTCGCGGGCTACCAGACCAACACCTATCGCGTCCGCAAGGACAGCCCGATCAAAACGGTGAAGGACCTCAAGGGCAAGGTGCTCGCCACCAACACCCAGGGCAGCGCCGTCGACATCGCGATGCGCGTCATGCTGAGGAAGCACGGCCTCAACGACCGTACCGATGTCAGCATCATCGAAGCGCCCTTCCCGACCATGAAGTCGCTGCTGCGCGAGAAGAAGGCGGATCTCATTCCCGCAGTCTTGCCCTTCTCGCAAGATCCCGAGCTGAAGGAAATCTCGCGCGCGCTCTTCACGCAGAAGGACGCGGTCGGGCAGACTCAGATGATCATTCACACGGCGCGCGCCGGATTCCTCGAAAAGAACCGCGCCGCCGTGACCGACCTGCTCGAAGACATGCTCCGGGTGCAGCGCTATTTCCAGGACGAGAACAATCACGAAGAGACGGTGAAGCTCGTCGCCGCCGCGACGAAGCAGCCGGCCTCGCATTTCGAGAGCTGGCTCTTCACCAAGAAGGATTACTACCGCAGCCCGGATGGCCTGCCCGATCTGAAGGCGCTGCAGGCGAACATCGATCTGCAGAAGGATCTGGGCTACCTCAAGACGTCGATCGACGTGAAGAAATACGCCGAGCTCGACCTCGTCCGCACCGCAGCCAAGCGCCTCGGCAGCAAGGTCTGATCACGCTCTCGGGCGCGCCGGGCCACCCCTCGCCCGGCGCGCCTCCCCCTTAGCCCGGCTTGCCGTAATTCTTCACCAGATAATCGATGATCACCTTCGCGTCTTCGGGCGTCGCCGGCGCGCCGAAGACATTGATCATCTTGTTGACCTCGGCCTGCCAGGTCTGTGCGCTCATGAAGGGCGAGTTGATGCGGATATAGTCGAGGCTGTGGCAGACATTGCAGGTGTTCTCGACCTTCTCGCGGCCGGGTGCATCCTTCAGTTCGACCGGTTTCTCGGCCGCTTGCGCCGCGGTGGTCAAGGCACAGAACGCGGCCAGGGCAATTATAGCTTTCATGGCGCGCTCCCTCAGGCGACGGTGATGACAAGAGGCCGCGGCACGTTGTTGTGATAGCCCGCGGGGTTGAAGATGAGGTTCGGGGCCTGGGTCTGGCCGGCCTTGTTCGACGCCTTGGCGAGGATCGTGTAGCTGCCTTTCTTCGCTGGCGTGAAGCGGAAGCTCCAGGGACGGAAGGCGAAGCGTCCGAGATCCTTACCCAAGGTCGCGTCGCGCCAGCTCTTGCCGCCATCGCTCGAGACCTCGACGCGATTGATACCATAGCCGCCATCCCAGGCGATGCCGCGCAGCTCGATCGGCTTGCCGGCCCGCTCGCGCATCGGCGCCGCCGGCGCGGTGATGAGCGAGTTGACGACGATCTCGGTGATCGGCGTCGAACCCGGCGCCTCCTGCGTCAGAAACCGGTCGATCACCGGGAACTTTCCGGTCGGAATGCGATAGGCGCTCTTCATCCAGAAGCCCGTGAAAGGCTGCGTCACCGCATCGACCGTGGCGAGATGCTTCATCCAATAAGTCGCGGTCCAGCCCGGCACGATGAGCCGTGCCGGCGCGCCGTTGAGATGCGGCAAAGGCTGCCCATTCATCTGATAGGCGATGAGCGTGTTCTCATCGAGGCCTTTCCAGACCGGAATGCTTTTGACGAAATCCGGCGTCTTGTCGAGGATCGGACCATCGGCGGCGTTGAGCACCAGCTCGATCGCTTCTTTCTTGAGGCCCGCTTTCGCGAGCACGTCCTTGAGGCGCACGCCTTTCCACAAGGCGTTACCCATCGCGCCGAGACCCCATTCGACGCCCGGCACATGCGGGTCTGAAAGGCCGCGGCGATTGCCCGAGCACTGGCACACCGCCGCGAGCTCGACCTGCTCGAACCCGCTTTGCAATTCGGCAAGACTGAGCTCGATCGGGCTCGTCGCGCCCTCGCCGCCGATCTTGAGGCGCCAACTCGCAGGCGCGATCGGATCCGGAATGCCGGCGAGATGATAGCGAACGAAGAACGCGTCGTTGGGCGTGAATTCGCTCGCGAAGTAAGAGACGGGCGTCTCGTAATTGGGCGGCCGGTAGGAGAGCTTGATCAGCGGCTTCTTGCCGGGCAGCGCATCGAGAATGGCGGTGCCGTAAAGGCCCGGCGGCAAGCCGGTGGTGAGCGGCACGGTCTCGGCCGCGCGCGCGAGCTTCGTTAGAACGCCTGGTGCGCCGAGCGCCGCGACGCCGCCGATCGCCTGCAATACGCGTCTGCGTTTGAGCATTTCCTCCTCCAGGAATTATTCCTTGGAGAAAACGCTAACAGAAATTTCATGAAGCAAAAAATACAGAAATCAGGGCCGATTTCCGACGCTTTGGCGATTGGTTGCAGAAGATAACTTACGCCAATGCCGGTTCTATTTTGTTATT
The DNA here is from genome assembly GCA_046706015.1 of Allostellaceae bacterium. Lineage (GTDB taxonomy): Bacteria > Pseudomonadota > Alphaproteobacteria > ATCC43930 > CGMCC-115725 > CAIKMD01. The sequence goes on from JBJKPV010000323.1 coordinate 6,093, forward strand.
TGCGTCGAATAACACGATTGGCTGCGGCCGCGCATAATGTCGGCGAGCCGACAATGCCCTGACGACGCGGCGCCATGGCCGCACGCGGCCGGACCATCGACGCCGCACGTGGCCGGACCATCGACGCCGCGCCGGCGCCGATGATCCGTCGTACTTAGATTTACGAGCCTTTGTGTGGCAAGAACTTCTCGGTATAGAGCGTCTTCATATCCGGCGCCTTCGGGAGCCATTTCATATCAACGAAGGACTGCCGCAGCACTGCGAGAGGCTTCGCCTCGAATTTACCCGTGGTGGAGAAGACCGGCATGGTCACGTCATAGGCCGTGGCGACGACGTCCGCGGGTTGGTGCATCACCTTGGCCGCGATGCTGACCGTCTCCGCCTTATGCGCGTGCATATAGGCGATGGTGTCGAACCAGCCGGTAAGGAAATCGCGCAGCGCTTGCGGATGCTCCTTCATGAATGAGTCGCGCGCGAAGACCGCATGGGTGATGAAGTCGGGCACGATCTTGCTGAAGGGAAGCATGATCTTCCCCTCGCCCTTAGCCTGCATCACGGTCGCATGGACGATATCGACCACGCCCGCCTCGGTCTGGCCGTCCCGCAGCGCCGAGATGCGCGCCGAAAGCGCGCCCAGCGCGACGACATCGACATCCTTCGGTCCCCAGCCTTGAGAATGCGCGAACTGACGCGCCAGCCAAGCCGTCAGCGAGCCGACCGTCGAAACGCTGATCTTTTTTCCCTTGAGGTCGGCGAGCGATTTGATCGCCGGATCCTTGCGCACGAAGAGGGTCAGTGTCGGCGCGCCCATGACCGCGGCGACGGCGAGCACCGGCTCGCCGCGCGGGATGAAAGCCAATTCTGGCCCGCCGCCGAGACCGAGATCGATCGAGCCCGCGACCATCGCCTGATGCATCTTGGCCGCGCCGCCGAAATTCAGCTCTTGCACATCGACGCCGTGCTTTTTGAAGATCCCCTTCTCCATGCCGACATTGAGCGGCACGAAATCGAACACCGTCGCCACCGCCGTGCCGACGCGTACGACGGTGTCGGCGCGCGCCGGCCCGCTGGCCATCGTTGCGCACAACAGCGCCGCGCCCGCCAACACCGTCACATTTCGACCAATAGCGCTCCATGCCCGCATGAGCGTGTCACCTCCCTTGTTCATTGCGCCCTCGGCCCCTTTTGCCAGGGTCGCAGAGCGCGACCATACAACGGATTACGCGCGCTGTAAGGGCGAAGTTGTCGCCCCGATCGGCATGATTTGCCGCCGCGCTTTCGCTGCGCGCGCCGTCGGCACCTTGCTTAGAGCGCCGGCTCCATGCCGGCATATTCCTTGTCGCTCAAGGCTTGTAGCGCCGGCATCACCTCGGTCGCGAAGAGGCGGAGATTCTTCTCCGTCAGATCGGCGGGCAAAGTCGCGAAATGGAGGTTGGCGAGGAAATTCTGGAAGCCTAAGCGACGATGCGCCTCGACGAGAGTCTTGCGCACCGTGTCGGGGCTGCCGCAAAGAAAGATCCCCGCATCGATAAGATTGTCGACGGTCATGGTGCCGGCGGCGAGCGCCGGCCGCTTGATCGAGCGCATCGCCTTCAGAGAGGCCGCCGAGACATAGCCCGGCGGGAACATCATCTCGAAAGGCAGGTTCAGATACTTGCTGAACAGGCGCTCGATATGGATGCGCGATTCCTCTTTGGCCCGCGCATCGGTCTCGGCGACGTAGATCGGCGCGGCCCAGCCGATCTGATCGGAGCTCGCGGTATAGCCGTGAAGCTTCTCGGCGGTCTGGCGATAGAGGTTGAGATAGCGCACCACCGACGTGACCGGCGAGAAATTCTGGATATAGACGTAGCGCCGCTCCTTGGCGCTCGCCCAATCGATCGTCTCGCCGCTGCCCAAGGACGGGCACCAGATCGGCGGGTGCGGTTGCTGGAAGGGCCGCGGCCACACATTTACATATTCGAAGCGATAGTGCTTGCCCTCGAAGGCGAAGGGCGCGGGCTTGGTCCAGGCTTCGATCACCAGATCATGCGCCTCGTGAAAGCGCTCATGGCTGAAGGCGGGATTGGCGCCCATCGAAAAATATTCGGCGCCGATACCGCGCACCATGCCGGAGATCAGCCGCCCGCCCGTCAGCACGTCGATCATCGCGTGCTCTTCGGCCAAGGTAAGCGGGTTGTCGCGCAGCCCGAAGGCATTGCCGAGGATCGCGATCTTCGCTTTCTTCACGCGCCGCGCCAGCGCCGAGGCCATCACCACCGGCGACGGCATGAGCCCATAGGCGTTCTGGTGATGCTCGTTGACCGAGATCCCGTCGAATCCCAATTCGGCCGCGAGCTCGAGCTCATCGAGATAGCGGTTGTAGAGCGCGTTGCCTTTGACCGGATCGAAATAGGTGTTGGGCAGCACGACCCAGTCGGTGCGGTACTTCTCTTGATAATCGAGATCGAGATCCGCATAGGGCATGAGATGAAAGAACAGGACCTTCATCGCTCGAGCCTTTCGATGAATCGCTTGATCTCACTCACGACAAGATCCGGGCGCTCGATTTCGGCCATGTGGCCGCAATCCGGCAGCACGCTCAAACGCGCGCCAGGGATGAGACGCTGCAACGCCGCGCCATGGGCCTGCGAAATGAGCCGATCCTCTTCGCCCCAGAGAATATGCGTCGGCACATCGATGCGATGGAGCCATTTCTCGAGCCGCGGATCATAGAGTCGCGGCTGCCAGGTATATTGCGCGGCGGCGTGACGGTTCTTGTCATAGGTCTCGAGCAGCGGCGGCGCTTCCTGCCAGCGCGCGACCCAAGCCGCGCCCGCTTCCTCCCGCGCGAAGAGGAGCCGGCTAAGCTCCGCCGCCGAGGCGATGAACATGTCGCCGCGCGCCACGCCGGTCAGATGAATTCCGGCCGCGTCGATGAGCGTCAAGCTCTTGATGCGCGCAGTCGAGCGCACCGCCATCTCCATCGCGATCCAGCCGCCCAAAGACGCGCCGACCACATGGACACCGTGGAGATCGAGGGCGGCGAGCAGGTCGAGATAGAAAAAGCCGAGATCGGCGACGTCGATGACCTGATCGGAGCGGTCGGAGGCGCCGAAACCAGGATGGTCCGGCGCCACGACCTCGAAGCTTTGCGCCAGCTGATCGAGCGCCGCGATCGGCCCCGGCAGACCTTGGACGCCATGCAGGAAAAGCACCGGCGCACCTTTACCGGCGCGGCGGAGATGAACCCCGATCCCGTCGATCTCGATGCGGCTTTCGCTCACGCAGCGCCCCTCCCGGCCCTCGTGTCCCGATTCCGAAATTCGCCCGATCTCTCCATCGGCTCTCTGCGAATTTCGGAATCGAGAGGACACGAGCAACTTATTGAATCCTAGTGTCGTTCAGGTTTCGAAGTTCGCTAAGTGCCAAGATCAGCGACATAGCGAACTTCGAAACACGACACTAGCTGGCCGGCATGGTAGCCTCGCGCGCTAGCGCCCGACAAGGCTACCGGACGCGCCGCTCAGACCGCGGAATCGTCCTCGCTCACGCCGTCTTCGCCTTCGGCTGCGTTTTCGAGCTTGGTCAGGATCGCCTCGAGCTGGGCGCGATCTTCCTCGCTCGCGCTGCCGAGCACGCTCTCTTCGGCCTCCATCGCCAGCGGGATCATGGCCTCGAACACCCCGGTTCCGGCCGCGGTGAGTTCGAGCGTCGCGCGCCGGCGATCGCTCGGCGTTTCGACTCGGTTGATATAGGCCTTGCGCAGCAAGGTCGAAACCGCGCGGCTGGTACGCACCGGATCGAGACAGGTGAGCTCGATCACCTGATGATTGGGCAAGGCGCCGAAGCGGCCGAGCACGGCGATTACGCGCCATTCAGGGGCGCTGAGCTGAAACTGGCCGGATGCCACCCGCGCGACGCGGCGCGCCAGCCGGTTGGCGAGAACGGACAGGCGGAAGGGCAGAAATCGTTCGAGTTGGAAGCCGCCTAAGCCGCCTTCGCCGCGCGAATCGGTTTCGAGCATGGAGGTGGCGCTTATTGCCTGTGGCATCGGGTCGACCATGGAAAAGTTAAAGAAATCGCCGGCATCTCTACCGCTTTAGGGCGGTTTCCGCCCGCGCATCCCCTTCAATACACGATTGTATTTCTCGCAAGGGTGCCGGCGCGTGCCGGAACCAGAAAATGCCTGCTTTCATAGCAAAGCAAGGGATTTTGCCGTGACTACACTCGGCGACTCGTCGCGCCCGGCTACGGCTAACGTCGGCTGGCCGGGCTGCCGCTCCGGCCCCACGCTCAGCCCGCGCCGGACGCAAGCTTGCGCTCGACGAGGCGGGCGAAGAGGCTCGCCCCCAAAGGCAGGATCGCGTCGTTGAAATCATAGCCTGGATTGTGCACTTCGCACCCGCCTTCGCCCTCGCCATTACCGATCTGGATATAGGCGCCAGGACAGGCGTTGAGCATGAAGGAGAAATCCTCCGACGCCATCACCAGATTGCCGCTGCGGTTGACGTTCGCCTCGCCGACGAGCTCCGACGCGGTGTCGGCGATGAACTGGGTCTCGGCCGCATCGTTGACCAGCGGCAGGAAGACGAGGCGAAAATCGAGCTTGGCTTCGGCGCCGAACGCCGCGGCAATACCGGTCGCGATCTCGCCCATGCGCCGCTCGATCAGCGCCAACGTGTCCTTGCTGAAGGCGCGCGCCGTGCCGCTGAGCACGGCCTCTTCGGGAATGACGTTATAGGCCTTGCCGGCGTGGATCTGGGTCACGCTGACCACCGCGGTGTCGATCGGCTTGACATTGCGCGCGACGATCGTTTGCAGCGCGGTGGTGATTTGGCTCGCGACCACCACCGGATCGATGCCCGATTCCGGCCGCGCGCCATGGGCGCCGCGCCCCTTGATCGTGATGTCGAAATAGGCGCCGCCCGCCATCATCGGGCCCGGGCGGATCGAGAATTTCCCAACCGCGAGGCCGGGCCGGTTGTGCATGCCGAAGATCGCCTGGCAAGGAAACTGGGCGAAGAGCCCATCCTTCACCATCGCCTCGCCGCCGCCCAGCCCCTCCTCCGCCGGCTGGAAGATGAAATGCACCGTCCCGTCGAAGCGGCGAGTCGCGGCGAGATAGCGCGCGGCGCCGAGCAGCATGCTCGTGTGCCCGTCATGGCCGCAGGCATGCATCCGCCCGTCGTGAAGCGAGCGATAGGCAAAGCCGTTGGCCTCTTGAATCGGCAGCGCGTCCATGTCGGCGCGCAGGCCGATGGCGCGGGAAGAGCGCCCGGCCGTGAGCCTTCCCACCACCCCGGTCTTGCCGATCCCGCGGTGAACCTCGCAGCCAAAGGATAAGAGCCGCTCGGCCACCAGCTCGGCGGTGCGGCGCTCCTCGAAACCGAGCTCGGGATGGGCGTGAATGTCGTGCCGCCAAGCGGCCAGCTGGTCGCGATCCTCGCTGATCGCCTCGATGAGTGACATCGCCGCCTCCCTTCCTTGCCGCTGAAGCATGCCGCGCGAGGCTCGCTGCGAGCCTAGCAGGCCGCGCGGCGCGCTCAAGCGCCGGTCCCGGACCGGACGCTGCCGATAGCGCCTCACCATCGCGCCGGAACCAATTGGTTTTCCACAAGGTGAGTCACTTTTCTGTAACCGAACCGCCGCTTAGCCGTAACGAACCGACCCTAGCATCGCGGCGGCTGCAGGGGCACCGGCACGCGGGCCCGTCGGGGAAAACTCACATTGAAGGATTGAGAATGTCGCACAGAAAATATCTT
>JBJKPV010000324.1:0-7101 GCA_046706015.1 Allostellaceae bacterium
GGCTGCCGCAGCATAATTGCCATGCCGGGATGCTCGGCCTGCGCGGCGCGGTGCACCCGAAGATCGGGCTGATGCGCGAGGCGGCCGAGGAGATCAAATCGATCCTCAAAGAGCATGGCGTCGCCGATCAACCGGTCGGCGTCGACGTGGTCGAGCCGGCGATGCTGTTCGAGCTGCAAGAGGTCGGGCTCAAGGTGCGCGACGGGCAGCAGGTGATGCTCGATGCGCGCGAATTGAAGAGCGCCGACGAGATCTCGCTCCTCAACATGTCGGCCGGCCTGGTCGATGGCTGCTACCAGACCATCGCCGAGAATTTAAAGCCCGGCATACGCGAGAACGAGATCGTGGCGATCGCCACCAAGCGGCTCTACGAGCTCGGCTCCGACGATGTCGAGGCGATCAACGCGATTTCGGGCGAACGCTGCTCGCCGCACCCGCACAATTTCACCGACCGGCTGATCCGGCCGGGCGATCAGGCTTTCTTCGACATCATCCAGAGCTTCAACGGCTACCGCACCTGCTATTACCGTACTTTCAATGTCGGGCGCGCGACGCCGGCGCAGCGCGACGCCTATAAGCGCGCGCGGGAATGGATCGATCGCGCAATCGAACTGGTGCGACCGGGTGTCTCGACCGATCAGATCGCGGCATGCTGGCCCAAGGCGGAGGAGATCGGCTTTACCAGCGAGATGGAAGCCTTCGGCCTGCTCTTCGGCCATGGCTTGGGTTTGGGCCTCCACGAACGGCCGATCATCTCGCGGCTCAATTCCTTCGCCGATCCGACGGAGATCAAGGCAGGGATGGTGTTCGCGCTCGAGACCTATTGCCCGGCATCGGACGGCTATTCCGCCGCGCGCATCGAGGAAGAAGTGATCTGCACGCCCAACGGCGCCAAGGTGATCACGCTCTATCCGGCCGACGAGCTGCCGATCGCCAATCCGTATTGAGCGCCGCGCCCGCGCGCCATCGCGGCACGAGGCGGGATCAGCTGGCGCGGGGCTCGCCATGCGCGGGCGGCTCGTCGTCGCTTTGCGATTCCAATTCCAGGATACGTGCGTCGATATCGGCGAGAAGCCGGTCATGCACGGAAGCCGAAACAAGGCCCTTCTGATAGGCATCGACGACGCGGTTCTTTTCGACCAGCAAAAGATGATGATGGGTCTGACGGACATCCTGCCGGTGGAGATGGTCGCACTCCGATCGCAGTTTTCCCAATTCTTCCCGCAAATGCTCGGTTCGCTTCTGGTAATCCGCTTTCAGTTGCTCGACGGCTTCCGGCGTGACGGCATGCATCCGCTGCAGCCGTTCGATCTCGTCCAACGCCGCGACCGAGGCCTGGAGCTCGCCGCGCAGCAAATCGTAAGTTCCGCGCTCATCCTCCGCGCTGACGATGCCGAGGCGGCGCAGCAGCGGCAGCATCGTCAGGCCATGGCCCAAAATCGACAAGGTAACGACCCCGAAGGTCATGCTGATGATCTGCTCGCGGAAGCCGAAATCGCGCGGCAGGCCGAGCGCCAGCACCATCGGCAACGCGCCTCTAAGGCCACCCCAGATGAGCACCGCGCCCCAAGACCATGAGAAGCGCTCGCGCCTCAAACCGACCAGGCGCCACACGACGAGTACGACCAGGGCCCTCACCGATGTGACGCTGACATAGGCGGCGATGATGGTGAGCCACGAAGCGAGGAGATTCCGGATCGGCACTTCAAGGCCGATGAGCAGGAACACCACGGAATTGAGCGCGAAGGCGACGTATTCCCAAAAGGTTTCAGCCGCGACGCGGGTCGAGGGCGACATGCCGGTGCGCGCGCCATAGCTGCCGCAAACCATGCCCGCCGCGACGGTCGCGATCACGCCCGAATAGTTCAGTTGGTCGGCGAGGACGAAGGAACCATAGGCCGCGATCGTGGTCAGGCTGACTTCGATCATAGCATCGTCGATGTGGCGCAGGATCGTGGATACCACGAGTCCGACTGCGACGCCGACGACGACCCCCATCCCGACGACGGTGACGAATTCGAGCCCGAGCGCGCGCACCGTGACGGCGCTCCCGGTGAGAATCGAGAGGCTGAGCGTGAAGAAAACGATGCCGGTTCCGTCGTTCAGCAGGCTTTCGCCCTCGATGAGGAGCGACAGCCGTCGCGGGATGCCGAAGCGGCGGAAGAGCGACACCACCGCGACGGGATCGGTCGCCGAGATCAGCGCACCGAAGACGAGCGCGTCGCGCCAAGTGAACCCTGGCAGCACGTTGAGCGCATGGGCGATCGGCGCCAAGGCCACCGCCGTCAGCACGGTCGACGCCACCACGCCCGGAACGGCGAGCGAGCTGATCGTGATGCGGTTACGCCAGAATTCCTGGAAGTCGATATGGAAGGCCGCCTCGAAGATCAGGCCTGGGAGAAAGATGGAAAAGAGCAGGTTCTTGTCGAGCTGGGGCGCGGGAAAGAAATGCGCCAAGCCTAGCAATAGCCCGGCCAGCACGAGTCCGACCGTGTAAGGCAGCCGCAAATGGCGGACGCCGATCGCGACCGCCATGGCGACGACGAAGAGGACGATGAACGTGCTTTCGATGTCCATGCGTCACCGGCTTCCACAGGCTCGAAACTCAAGGCGCCGATTTCGGCGCCTGCTCGTCAGGCACCAGTGTTAGCGCAGGCGGCGCGCGGTTTCACGCCGCTTCGTTGCGATCCCTTCGTGGCCGATGATGCAGGCGCCGTGCAATCAGACGCGCGCGAAGCCGCGCGGCGCGGCGTGCAGCCGCTCGAAGCCGGTCTCCGTCACGAGCACGCATTCGCCGGTCTGGACGCCGGCCTTGCCGTCGCGCGTCACGACGTTGGGCTGAACGACCAGCATCATCCCAGCCTTGAGGGTGAGATCGGGGAGCTTGCCGGAAGGCCGGCTCTTTGAGCCGAGGATCGGCGGGAGATAGCCGCCGCCATAGCCGTGGACGAGATCGTCATTGGTGGTGAAGCCCGCTTCCTCGATCATCGACGAGGCTTCGACGAGCTGCGCCGGCGTGGCGCCCTCGCGCAACACCGCGGTCACCGCGTCGAAAGCGGTTTCGGCGGTACGGTGGAGATCGCGGTAGAGCGGCGTCGGCTCGGCGTCGACGGTGAAGCTGCGCAGCACTTGGCCGGAATAGTCCCAAAAGGCCGCGCTGATCTCGGTGAAGACGATGTCGCCCCCAGCCAGGCGCCGCGTCGAGTGAAATTGCGGCGGCACGCAGCAATCGGGCGCGGCCATCGAGGTCGCGCCGATGAAGTGGATGACGTTGGTGCCGCCATAGGACAGATAGGCCGCCTCGATCGCGGCACCGAGCTCGCGCTCGGTGACACCCGGGCGGATCGCGTCGCGCAAAGCGGCAAGGCCGCGATCGGAGAGCGTCGCGCCGATGCGGTACCAGTCGATCTCCTCGGCCGATTTGACCAGCCGCCTTTGCATGTAAGCCGCACCGAGATCGGCGATCTTGCCGAAGCGCTCGACGAGCTGCGCATGAAGACGATAGCCGAGCGGCCGGATCAGCCCGACCCGGTCTTTCTTGGCGCCGCGCCGGACCAGCTCAGCCAGCGCCGCACCGATGCCGAAATCGCCGCCCCATTCGACCTCGGCCTCGCTGGCAAGGCGCCGCGCGAGCGGGACGTGATTGTGATATTGGATGAAGAGCTTGTCGCGCGCGCCAGCCGAAACGATGCAGGATGCCTCGGCGGTGGTCGGCCAATGCGTGAAATAGGGGATGGCGTTGCCGCCCCGGTTGGCGCCGTAGATAAGGAGATGATCGATCTCGGCGGCCGCCATCAGGCCCGCCAGCATCTCGCGCCGGCGCTTCATTTCCGCCGGCGAGAAGCGCGGATAGGGCGCCTCGAGGATCGGGCGCAGCCGCGCCGGCAGCTCGGGCGGGGAGAGGGGTTGCTGGGTCATTTCCATCGGGCTAGAGCTTCCGCCCGGGCACGGCCGGGCAATATCAAGACAATCACGCGACGGGAGCAAAGCATGGCATCGGATTTGAAACGGCACAAGATCGGCTGGATCGGCGCCGGCGGGCGCATGGGCTATGCGATGGCCGAAAGGCTGGCGAAGGCGGGCGCCGACGTCACGGTCTGGAACCGTACCCGCGCCAAGGTCGAGGGCTTGGCGAAAAGCGGCTGCGCGTTGGTCGATTCACCCGCCGCGCTCGCTTCCTGCGATATCGTCTTTATCACCGTCGCGGCCTCGGACGATCTGAAGCAAGTAACGCTCGGACCCAACGGCGTGCTCAGCGGCGCGGGCCGCGTGCCGAAGATCCTGATCGACAGCTCCACCGTCTCCGAGGAATCCTCGGCCGCGGTGCGCGAGGGGGCGTTGAAGCGCGCGGTGCAGATGCTCGCAGCACCGGTCAGCGGCAATGCCAAAGTGGTGAAGGCGGGCAAGCTCACCTTCGTCGTCTCGGGCCCGCGCGCAGCCTATGACACCGCATTGCCCTATCTCGACGCGCTCGGCCAGGGCGCGAGCTACGTCGGCGAGGGCGAGGTCGCGCGCCTCGTCAAGATCTGCCACAACGTGCTGCTCGGCACCGTGATCCAATCGCTGGTCGAGGTGACGGTGCTGGCCGAGAAAGGCGGCGTCAAACGCCACGCCTTTCTCGATTTCATCAACAAGAGCGTGATGGGCTCGGTGTTCTCGCGCTACAAATCGCCGTCGCTGGTCAATCTCGACTTCACGCCGACCTTCACGCCGGTGCTGCTGAAGAAGGATCTCGATCTCGGCCTCGATGCCGCCGACAAGACCGGCGTCGCCATGCCGCTGACCGCGCTGACGCGCGAGATGGTGCAGAGCCTGATCGGCCGCGGCCATGTCGCGGATGATTTCGCCACCTTGCTGGTGCAGCAGGCCGACGCCTCGGGACTAAAGCTGGTCGCCGAGAACGTGGCCGTCGATGACGGGCTGCACTAAGCGGAGCACAGGCGCGCGAGCGCCGTCGTGCGAAGCCAAAGCAAAATATCCAACGCCGATCGAGCAGCAACGGCGGAAGGCTCGAAAGGCACTGTTTTGATTATCCTCATGCGCCGCGTTGCCCGCGCTCTCCATCAATGCGGCGCGTCGGGATTGGGCGGCGTGGCCACACCGGGCGGCAGACCCGGACCGATGATACCGCGACCATTGACGGCACTAGGCACCGGGACTGGCGGCGGCGAAAACTGACCAGGCACAGCAGGCGGCGGCGTAAAGCTCGGGCCCGGCCCGAGCGGGGGCAGGCTCGCCGGCACCGGCGGATAGGCGGACGGCGTTGGCACCGGCCCGGAACTGGGTGTGCCGGGCTGGGTCGCTTGCGCCACCGTGATCGCCGCTGCGAGCCAAAACGCAATGCGTCGTCGCATCCGCTTTAGTTAGAGCGTCACCGCGTCGGCGGGAAGACCCAGGGCGATGCGGCCCCATTGGGTGCCGTTGACATCCCAACTCAACGCGTAATGGGCGTTGGCTGCATGCGCGTCACGGAAAGCACGCTGGATCGGCTGATCGAGATAGACGCCGCCGCCGCCGGTCGCGGCGAACAGCATGTTGACCGCCTCGGTGCACATGGATGCGGCATAAGCTCCGTCGCGGCGCCAGCGCGCCTTTTGCTCGATCGTCGGCGCGACCGCGGCCGTCGCCAAACGCGTCGCCTCGTCGCAAGCCTTGAGCATCAGCGCTTCGGCCGTATCGGCGATCGCCGAGGCCTCGGCGATCTTCAGCTGCAAATTCGCGAGGTCGGCGAGGCGCCGTCCCGAATAGGTCCCGACCCGCGATCGCATCGCATGGGTGAAATCATCTAGCGCGCCGCGCGCCAAACCGAGCGAGATGCCGCTGACGACGAAGGCGAAAAGACCCAACACCGGGAGCCGATAGAGCGGCGCGGGATTGACCGCCCAGCCGGGTGCCGGACCCGTGACCAGCGCCGATAAGGGAAGAGTGCGATGCGCTGGAACGACGACGTCGCTCATGGCGATGTCCTTGCTGCCGCTGCCGCGCAACCCGGTCGCGTACCAAGTGTCGATGATGCGATAATCCTTGGCCTCGACCAGGAAGATGCGCTGCTCCGTCGGCTTGCCGCGCTCATCGTGAACGACACCGCCGACGAAATTCCAGCGCGACGGATCGACGCCGCTCGAAAACGGCCAGCGGCCGCTCAATCGATAGCCGCCCTCGACCGCTTCGGCCTTACCACCAGGGAAAACGAGCGCCGAGCCGATCAGCGCATCGGGCGATTGGCCCCAAACCTCGTCCTGGGCCTCTTTCGGCCACATCGCGAGCATCCAGTGATGGCTGGCGAGGTTGGCCGCAACCCAGGCGGTCGAGCCGCAGCCTTCGGCGAGGATCGCGCCAAGCTCGACCAGCGCGCGATAGGGCAGCTCGGCCCCACCGACCCGCTTGGGCTGAAGCATGCGAAACAAGCCGCTGGCGTGAAGATCGGCGATGGTGTCGTCGGGAACGCGGCGCAGCCGCTCCGCCTCGCCGGCGCGCGCACGCAAGACCGGCACGAGAGCGCGGGCGCGCTCTTTGTAGAGCGCGAGCAACGCGGGCTCGTCGAGATCGGACGGCGTTTTGAGGCTCAATCGCTGGCCAGTTTCATCGAGCTGAGCGCGGCAAGGTGGCCCGCGACTTGCGCCGGCGCCGAGGTGATGTAGGCGCGCACCCGCGCAGCCATCAGGGCGTCGATATCGTCCGGCACCGGGATGTGATAGACCCAGCGGCGTTGCCCGAGCTGAAACACCGTCGCATGCATGGCCCAGATTTGCTCGCTTTCGAAGTCCGTCATCGGCACTTCGGCGAGGCTCGGCAAGCCGTGCGCGAAACGGAGTTCCGCAGCAATCGCGCAGTAAATCCGCTCGCGCACCTTGTCGACAAAATCTGCGTGATAATTGAGGCGCTTCAGGGCCGAATGCATGAACAGGCGGACCCAGACCTCGTTGAAGACGACACGGACGTAGTCTTGATAGAGCCGCAACAGGCGGGTTTCAAGCGAGCGGCTGCGATCGGCGATGATCGCTTCCCAGGAGGAATTCCAATAATCGGCGGTCCACTTCTCGTAGACACGCCGGATGAGCGCGTCCTTGCTCGGGAAATAGCGGTAGATCAGCGATTGAG
>JBJKPV010000325.1:0-3730 GCA_046706015.1 Allostellaceae bacterium
TGGCGCAAACCGGGCTCCCCTGCGCGCAATGAATGGCGATGCCCTCGAAATCGGCGACGGCCAAGGTCCGATTGCTCTGCGCCTCGTTATGCTCCGGCGAGGTCGGGCCGAACACATTGTCGACATCGCTGGTGACGTTCTCGAATTCGATATTGGCGACCGAGAAGGCGCGGACATCGCAGCCGGCGCGGGTGAAGGGAACCCAGGGCGCGGGATGCGTCTTGCCGCGCTGATCGATTATCTGCGGCTCCTGCGTGTGGCCGAGCTTGTCGGTCCAATAGGCGAAGGAGCTGGTGAAGCTCGAGGTGCCGTCGGGGTTGAAATAGAGGATGGTGTTGCCGACCGGCATCCCCATCTTGTCGCCATAGACGCCGGTCAAGGTGGTCAGGATGTCGACCGAGGTATGCGAGATCAGCGGCGTGTGATGATTGGCCAGCAGCGTGCCGTTGTCCTCGAGAAAGTTGAGCAGGTTCGGCATCTGCTCGAGATCCGACGGGACGTTCGGGTTGTCGCGGCGGAAATGGACGTTGTCGAACTGGATCTCGACCACGTGCTGAATCCGGTTGCCCGCGGATTGGAGACGGCAGCGATCGGCGCCGCTGCCCGTGTGGTGATGGAAGTTGTCGTGGCCATTGGCGAGCGCCGCTCCGGCGCCGAAGAGTGACAGCGCCAGCACGGCGCCGAAGGCACAATAAGCCGTCTTCCTCATGGAGGTCCCCTCTGATGTGCGTTCGACCGGCGGCGGATCGCTCCCCGCGAGCGATGCGTCTTCCGGCGGCGATCAGGCTAGGCGCTGATCGCTACAGGTCAGGGACAGGACGATTGCCGATGCGTGACTATTCGAGGGCGCGCGCTAGGCGCCCGCGCGCTCACGCTCACTCAGATGCAGCGCCCGCCATCGACCTCGAGCGCGACGCCGGTGATGAACTCGGCTTCGTCGGAAGCGAGATAGAGCGCGGCATTGGCGACGTCCTTGGGCGTCGAGAGCCGGCCGAGCGGCACCGTCGCGACGAAGCGCTGGCGATGCGCCTCGGTATTGCCGCCCAAGAAGCTCGGCAGCAAGGGCGTGTCGCCCGCCACCGGGCAGAGCGCGTTGACGCGAATCTTTTCCGGGCCGAGCTCGGCGGCCATGCCCTTGGTGAGATTGATCACCGCGCCCTTGGAGCCGTTGTACCAGACGAGACCCGGCCGCGGCCGGAGCCCGGCGGTCGAGGCGGTGTTGATGATCGAACCGCCCTTGCCCTGGCGGCGCAGCACCGGCACGAGATGCCGCGCCGAGAGATAGATCGATTTGACGTTGACGGCGAAGATGCGGTCGAACTCTTCTTCGCCGACTTCGAGCATCGGCCGGTTCACATGGGTGACGCCGGCATTGTTGACCATGATGTCGACATGGCCGTAGCGATCGAGGCTCGCTTTGACCAGCTGCGCCATATCGTCGTTGCGCGCGACATCGGCATGAATGTAAGCCGCGCTGCCCTGACCCTGGGCGCTCTCGATCTCGCGCGCGACGCGCGTGCCGCCCGCATCGTTGACATCGTTGACGACGAGCTTGGCGCCTTCCTCGGCGAAACGCTTGGCGATCGCCTCGCCGAAGCCCGAACCGCCACCCGTGACGATGGCCACCTTGTCCTTGAGGCGCATGCGATCCTCCCTCCCAAAGACGCCCGGCGCGGTGCCTTTCTCTCGGCTTCAGCCGGTGCTGAGTCTGTTCCCTGGGGCGAGTATAGCGATCCTGGCTCGATTAATCTTTCGTCAACCATAATTCCGAATACTATCCGGCGCGGCGAGCCCTCATCGTCGATGCCGAGAGTTGGAGCAGGTGATGACCTCTGTTTATTTCCCGGCCGCTTCTTCATCGCCGTTATCGGAGAAGCCACGCTGGTATCTGGCGCGCGGCGGCGAGCGTCAGGGTCCTCTTCCCGCATCGAAGCTTTTTGCGCTGGCGGGCGAAGACAAGCTGGAGCCGAGTGATCTCGTCTGGCGCCCGGGCTTCCTCGGGTGGAGGACGGCCGGCGAGGTGCCAGGTTTGCTGATCCCTCCGCCCTTGCCGCAAGAGGCGCCAGCAAAAGGCGAGTCCGAGGCGGGCTACACGATGCCCGTTGCCGCGAGCGGGTAAGGCGCGGCGCTCCGATGATTTGTGTTCGCTGCCACGGCACGCGTAAGGCCGCGCCCGAAAGCCTGTTGCCATGTCCCGAGTGCGACGGCCAGGGCGCGACAAGCCGATGCGATGAGGTTTCCCGTGCGGTCGGCGAGATCGTCAACGGCGCGTGGGTGCCGTCGCCCGAAATTCAGCGCGAGATTGCCCGCGTCTTCGGCTCAAGGAAATAGGCCGGGCGTTCGCACCATCCCGGCCGCGCCGAATTGAAGAGCGGATTTCGGCACGGTCCATCTGAACCGCCCCGATGCGCCAACCGGATAGAGAGGCCATCGAGAACCAGTCGAAGCGCGCGCTACTCGCCTTCGGCTTGCCAATAGCCATAGGTCAGCGTCACCGGCGCGTTGGCGGCACCGTGCCAATTGCCGACCGGCTCGTACATCTCGCCGAGACCCTGGCGGATCGCGCCGGCGCCGACCTTGCCGCGCGGCTTGACCGGAACCGCGACGCAGAACCCGTCGGCCGGCAAGGTCGCGGCCGCGGTCGTGACGAACGCCATGAAGCGTGTCGGGTCGGCGCCGGTGCGAAGCCGATCCTCGTCAGAAGGGTGGTTCTCGTCGAATTCAGTCCCCACGGGAATGACGATGGTTTGATTGCTGATGGCGGCATCCATTCCCGGAATGCGGCAAACCTTGAAATCGTAGGGCGCGGGCTTTGCCGCGACCGCCAGGGCGCGCGCGGGATGAAACGCCGCGATCAGGCCAAGCAGACCTAAGGCAAGAGGCGCGACGATTTGAAAGATGACGATTTGAGAGACGAAGCGGTGCATGGCCCGAGAAAACCATTTCCGCGGCAAGGCGGGTTCGTGACCTCTAATGAGGCGATTTTCCCAAGCGCCGCAAGTTACAAAGCGGTAATTCGGTGCGCGTTTACCCTGATGATCACGCCGTCACATCGATGATCTGGCCGCGGCCGCCCGTCGGGCGTGACGGCGGAGCCGCTTGCGTCTGTGCCGGCGCAACCGCGGCCGCGCGCGGCGGCGCGGCGCCTGCCGCAGGCCGCGTCAAGGTGGCCCGGGCTTGCTGCACGATGGCGAGCTGCTGGGGCGAGAGAATGCTCGAAAGCGGCGGCGTCGACATGGGATCTGAGCGTGGCAGATCGTGGTAAATGCGGCGTTAACTCTGGTCCTTGTTGGTGGCTCGCTCGCGGTTTATTTTAGACGTCAAAGCCAAATGGGAGGCATGCCATGCCGGATACGAGCGTTATTCCCGTCCCCACGAACGTCGCCGCCAATGCCTGGACCGACGAGCCCGGGTATTTCAAGCTCTACGAGCAATCGATCACCGATCCCGAGAAATTCTGGGGCGAGCAGGGCAAGCGCCTGCATTGGGTGAAGCCCTACACCAAGGTGAAGAACACCTCCTACAAGGGCGACGTGTCGATCAAATGGTACGAGGACGGCACGCTCAACGCGTCTTACAACTGCATCGACCGGCATCTCCAGACTCGCGCCGATCAGACCGCGATCCTGTGGGAGGGCGACAGCCCGAACGAGCATAAGCACGTCTCCTATGCCGAGCTGCACGAGAATGTCTGCCGGCTCGCCAATGTGATGAAGGCGCAGGGCGTCAA
>JBJKPV010000326.1:0-8146 GCA_046706015.1 Allostellaceae bacterium
CCGATGGCGAGGATATTTTCGTCGCCGCGACCAGCGACGCTCTGTGGCAGCGCTTCTGCGCGGTGTTCGAGCGGCCCGATCTCGGCGCCGATCCGCGCCTTACGCGCAACGCCGACCGCGTCAAGGCGCGCGACTGGCTGGTGCCGGCGGTCAGCGCGACGCTTGCCAAATTCGGCCGTGCCGAGATCGAGAAGCGTTGCGAGAGCGCCGGGATCGCTTTCGCGCCGGTCGCGACCGTCGAGGATCTCTGGCGCGACCCGCATCTCGCCGCCGGCGGCATGGTCGAGACGACGCTCTCGAACGGCGTCGTGACGCGGCTGCCGAAGCTGCCGATCGAGATGGGCGGCGAGCGGCCGGAAAAGCGCCTCGACCCGCCGCAACTCGGCGCGCATTCGCGCGCCGTGCTCGCCGAGGCGGGCTTGGACAATCGAGAAATCGACCCCCTGATGCGCGATCGCGTGGTGGTCTGACGAACGGAAACCGGGAGGAAATCATGGGAAAGCTTGACGGCAAGGTTGCGATCGTTACCGGCGCGGCTTCGGGCATCGGACCGGCTTATGCCAAGGCATTGGCGGCCGAAGGCGCCAAGGTCTCGATCGCCGATCTCGAGCCCGCCGAC
Organism: Allostellaceae bacterium; assembly: GCA_046706015.1. Taxonomy (GTDB): domain Bacteria; phylum Pseudomonadota; class Alphaproteobacteria; order ATCC43930; family CGMCC-115725; genus CAIKMD01. Next base: position 620 of record JBJKPV010000326.1, read on the forward strand.
GGCGTGGTGCGCGCCATTCGCGAGGCGGGCGGCGAGGCGATGGCGCAGATCTGCGATGTCTCGGACGCAGCCGCCGTGGCAAACCTCGTGCGCAGCACCGAGGAAGCCTTTGGCGGGCTCCATATTCTCGTCAACAACGCGGCGATCTATGCGCGCTATGTCGCGGTGCGGATGGAAGAGATCAGTCAAGCGGATTGGGATCGTGCCTTCGCGATCAACGTCCGAGGTCCGTTCCAATGCGTGCAAGCCGCGTTGCCGATCATGCGGCGTCAGCGCTATGGCAAGATCATCAACATCGCCTCGGGCACGATCTTCAAGGGCGTGCCGATGATGCTGCATTACGTCTCGACCAAGGGCGCGATCCTGGCGATGACGCGCTCGATGGCGAACGAACTCGGCAAGGACGGGATCCGTGTCAACGCGATCGCGCCGGGCCTCACCTCGACCGATTTCCTCAAGAGCCGCAACGATATTCCCGGCGCGCTGCAGAATATGGCGAAGACGCGCGCGATCCAGCGCGAGGAAGAGCCCGAGGATCTAGTCGGCGCTTGCGTGTTCTTCGCGTCGCCGGCGAGCGACTTCATCACCGGCCAATGCCTCGTCGTCGATGGCGGCCAGGTGATGCACTGAAGTGCGCCTGCCGGCGTATCACGGTTGACAGCGCCGGGCGTTCCCCGGCCTACTAGGCACGGTTACGGCCGCGACGAATGCGCCGAACAGGGAGGGAGAACCGCCATGCAGAAGCGCATCGCGCTTTGCGCGCTCGCTATCGGTTTCACCGCAATAGCGCCGGCACTCGCGCGCGCCCAGGCACCCGTCACGCTCAAGTTCGGCTTCTATCCGCCGATCCGGTCTTACGTGAACACCGAGGGCATGACGCCCTGGATCCACGAGGTCGAGCAAGCCTCGAGCGGCACGCTCAAGATCGAGCTCTTCGCCGGACCGACCCTGGGCACCGAGCGCAACATGTATGAGCGCACCCTGGCCGGCGTCGCGCAGATCGCCTACAGCACCTTCGGCCCGCTCGCGAGCCTCTTCCCGCGCGTGCAGGTGGCCGATCTGCCGTTCGTCAGCCATGACGCGCGCGTCTCAAGCATGGCGCTGTGGCATCTCTATGCCAACGGCGTGTTCGGACATGAATTCGACAAGGTCAAGCTGCTGGCGATCTTCAATTTCCCCAGCGCCGTGCTCAACACCGACAAGCCGGTGAAGACCCTCGACGACGTCAAAGGGATGAAGCTCGCGGTGTCCTCGCGTACCTCGGCCCAGGTCGTGGCGGCCTTGGGCGCCGCGCCCGTGACTCTGACGCCGCCCGAGACCTATCAGGGCTTGAGCCGCGGCGTGGCCGAGGGCTCGGTCATTTCCTGGACCGCGGTCAAGACTTTCAAGCTCGACGAAGTGACGAAATATCACGTCACCGCGCCGCTGGGCGAGGCGCCCGCCTTCGTCTTCATGAACAAGGCCGCCTATGCCTCCTTGCCGGCCGAGGCGAAGCAGGCCATCGAGAAATATTCGGGCGAATCCTTCTCGGAAAAGCTCGGCGCCAACAACCAAGCCGCCGCTGAAGGCGAAGCGAAGAAAGTGGCGACGAAGTCTGGTCACACCGTCACTGAACTCTCGCCCGCGCAATACAAGATCTGGCAGGCGCGCATCGAGTCAGTGATCGATGCTTGGGTGCAGCACACGCCAGATGGTGCCAAGGTGCTCGCTGCCTATCGCGACGAGATCAAGAAGATCGCCGCCGAAGCGAAGAACTAGCTCGATGCCGGAAACCAGGGAGGCTCTGCCATGAACACCGGATTCGCGATCCGCGCGCTTGCCGTTGCGCTCACCATCTCCGCCGCGATCTCGGCGCCGACAGCCGCCAGCGCCGCGACGCAAGTCAATCTCAAATTCGCTTTTCCGGCGCCGTTCAACTCCTATGTCAACATCCAGGGGATGGGGCCGTGGATCAAGCGGGTGGAAAAGGCCTCGGACGGCACGCTCAAGATCAAGCTCTTTGCCGGCACGACCCTCGCCAACGGGCGCGACGTCTATGACCGGACGCTGAACAACGTGGCACAGCTCTCCTTCGGCATTTTCGGTCCCTTCGCGTCGCAATTCCCGCGCACCCAGGTCGCCGACCTGCCCTTCCTCAGCGATAACGCCGCGATCTCGAGCGTGGCCCTGTGGCGCCTCTACGCCACGGGATTGCTCGCGCCCGAATACAAGAACGTCAAGGTGCTCGCGCTGTTCAACTTCCCGAGCGCCGCACTCAACACCAACAAGCCGGTGAAGACCCTCGAGGACGTCAAGGGCATGAAGCTCGTTGTTTCGTCGCGCCCGTCGGCCGAGATGGCAGCCGCGCTCGGCGCTTCGCCCGTGACCTTGACGCCGCCCGAGACCTATCAGGGTTTGAGCCGCGGCCTGGCCGAGGGCTCCATCATTTCCTGGACCGCCGTCAAGACGTTCAGGCTCGCCGAGGTGACGAAGGATCATCTCGAAGCGCCCCTGGGCGAGGCCCCGGCCTTCGTCTTCATGAACAAGAGCGCCTACGCGTCGCTGCCGCCAAAGGCAAAAGCCGCGATCGACAAATATTCGGGCCAATCCTTCTCGAAAATCCTCGGCACCAACAATCAGGCGGCGAGCGACGGCGAGAGCAAGAAGGTCGCGGCCGAGCCGGGCCATAGCGTGACCAAGCTATCGGCCGCGCAATACGCGATCTGGCAGGCGCGCATCGAGCCGGTGATCGATGCCTGGGTGAAGCACGCGCCCGACGGCGCCAAGGTGCTCGCCGGCTATCGTGCCGAGATCAAGAAAGCCGCCGCGATCAATTAAGCCTGCGGCGGCGCACGGTCCGGGGGCCCGTCCCCGCCTCGTAACGGTTGACAGGCCGCGCCAAGGGCCCTTACTACCTTTGCCCAATGGCGATGCCGGCGACAAGGCATGCGCGTGGGACGGAGAGAGGGTGACGCGTCGCGGCAGTAGGCGCCGAGGCGGAACCCCGTAAAAGGGTGAGACAGGGAGACTTTGCCATGAAGAACGGATTTGCCATCCGCGCGCTGGCCATCGCGCTGACGGTCGCGGCGCCGGCGCTCGCAAAGGCCGCCGAGCCTGTGAACTTGAAATTCGGTTTCCCGGCGCCCGTGGTCTCCTACGTCAACACCTTGGGCATGACGCCCTGGATCAAGCGCGTCGAGAAGGCTTCTGGCGGCACGCTTAACATCAAGCTCTTCGCCGGCCCGACCTTAGGCACCTTCCGCGACATTTACGAGCGCACCTTGGCGGGCGTGTCGCAGATCTCCTTCGGCGTGTTCGGCCCCTACGCGGCGCAGTTCCCGCGCACCCAAGTCGCGGGCCTGCCCTTACTCAGCGACGACGCCAAAGTGTCGAGTGCCGCTTTGTGGCGCCGTTACGCCAAGGGCGTCATCGCCAGCGAGTACGGCAAGGTCAAAGTCCTGGCGCTCTTCAATTTTCCCAACTCGACGCTCCACACCAACAACCCGATCAGCACGGTCGACGATCTGAAAGGGTTGAAGATCGCGGTGTCGTCGCGCGTCCTCGGCGAGGTCGCGGCGGCGCTTGGCGCCTCGCCTGTCACTTTGACGCCGAGCGAGATCTATCAAGGCTTGAGCCGCGGCATCGCGAACGGCGCCTTCATCGCCTGGACCGCGGTCAAGACCTTCCGGCTCGATGAGGTGACGAAGGATCATCTCGACGCGCCGCTCGGACAAGCGCCGGCCTTCGTCTTCATGAACAAGGCCGCCTATGACGGCCTGCCGGCGCAGGCGAAGAAGGCGATCGACGAGAATTCGGGCCAGCCCTTCTCCGCCCAGCTCGGCGAAAACAACGAGGCAGCCGATCGCAGCGAAGACAAGAAGGTCGCCGCCGAGCCCGGCGCGAAGGTTGGCGCGCTCACGCCTGCGCAATACAAGGCGTGGGAAGCCCGCATCGACCCCGTCATCGAGGCGTGGGCCAAGCACACCCCGGACGGCGCCAAGGTGCTCGCCGCCTATCGCGCCGAGATCAAGCGCCTGAGCACGATGAATTGACGCGGCGTGGAGCCAACGATGCAGCCGATCGTCGCACAAGGGGATAGACGCGCCACAGCGCGGCCCTTGCTCGCGCAGATCGACCATCTCGACCGGCTCGCGACCATCGCCGCGCGCCGTCTGGCTTCGCTTGGCGTCGTCGTCATTCTGCTGATCGCGCTCGGCACCTTGATCGGCGTGCTGATGCCCTGGGCCTTCAACCATCCGATCACCGGCTATGACGAAGTGGTCGAGATGGGCATCGCGGTCGCGGTCGCGGCGACCTTTCCCTTTTGCGCCGCGAGCCGCGGCTATCTGACCATCGACATCCTCGCCAACCGGTTCGGACCGAAGCTTGCCCCGCGCCTCGAATGCTTCGGCGCCTTCGCCTTGCTGCTCTTCTACGTGCTGCTCGCCTGGCAGGTCGGCGCCTATGCCGCTCAGCTGCAAAGCCAGGGCCAGAGCACGATCTATCTCGGCATGCCGATGGCGCCGTTCATTTGGGCGGTCGCGGTCTTTTTGGGCGCGGCGGCGGTCGCCCAGGCGCTGGTCTGCTCGATCGAGGTGCGCAAGACCGTCGTCGGCGCGGCGGAACGGTCGGGCACGGTCGCCAGCGATCGCGGCTGCGCCGGCCGCACCCTCGGCAATTTCGCGCTCGCCATCGCCGTGACCATCGCCCTTGCCTACGCGATCCCGGTGCTCGCTCCCTACGCCCAGCTCGCGCCGCGCTCCTTGGCCGTCATCCTTTTCCTCGTCATGTGGGCATTGTCGCTGGTGCTGGTGCCGATCGGCGCGGTGATGGGGCTGGTCGGCGTCCTCGGCGCCAGCCTGCTGATGGGCTTCGGCCCGGCGCTCAACGTGCTGGGCACGACCGCGACCGGCTATCTCACCAATGGCGATCTCGCGGTGCTGCCGCTCTTCCTCATCATGGGAAGTTTCGCGACCGCCGCCGGGCTTTCATCCGACATCTATGAGCTCGCGCATGTGATCTTGGGTCATCTCCGTGGCGGCCTGGCGCTGGCCACGGTCGGCGGCTGCGCCGGCTTCGGCGCGCTGACCGGATCGTCGATCGCCACGGCCGCGACCATCGGCAATGTGGCGCTGCCCGAGATGCGCGCGCGCGGCTATTCGCCCGGGCTCGCCACCGGCTGCGTCGCCGCCGGCGGCACCTTGGGCCAGCTCGTGCCGCCTTCGACCCCGATCATTCTCTATGCGATCCTGACCGAGCAATCGATCGGCCAGCTCTTCATCGCAGCAGTCATTCCGGCCGCGCTCGCGGTCGCCGCCTATATGGCGACGATCGCGATCTATGTGCGCCTCGTTCCCAATGCCGCGCCGGCGCCGCAGGCGCGGCAGAAGCTCAACGATATCCTCCGCGCGGTGAAGAAGGCCTGGGGCGTGCTGCTGCTCTTCGCGCTCGTCATCGGCGGACTTTATGGCGGCGTCTTCACCATCAACGAAGCCGCCGCGGTGGGCGCGATGGGCACATTCCTCTTCGCCCTTTTCCGCGGCAAGCTCAAGGGCAACGCGATGTGGCGGGTGATGGCCGAGGTGACCCGGACCACGGCGATGATCTATCTCCTCATCTTCGGCGCCGTGACCTTCTCTTTCTTTGCCGGCGTCTCCGGTCTGCCCGACATGCTCGGCCTCATCGCCACCGACTTCAACCTCGGGCCGCTTGGCATCATCACGGTCATCCTGATCATCTACGTCATTCTCGGCGCGATCATGGATTCCTTCTCGGTGATGGTGATCACCATCCCGATCGTCACGCCCCTCATCACGCAGCTCGGTTACGATCTCGTCTGGTGGGGGATCATCAACGTGGTCGTCATCGAGGCCGGGTTGATCACCCCGCCCTTCGGCATGAATGTCTTCATCCTGAAGGGTATCCAGGGCGGCGACGTGCCGATGTGGACGGCGTTCCGCGGCGTGTTGCCTTTCGTCGCCGCGGATATCATATTGCTTGCGGTCCTGGTGCTGATCCCCGAGCTGTCGCTCTGGCTGCCCTCAACCATGATTCACTAGGGGGCTGCGTAGCACAGGCGAAGCGCGAAGCCGGCTTCCAGCCGATTTAATCCGTCATTGCGAGGCCGAGCTTCGCGAGGCCGAAGCAATCCATATGTGGACGGCCCCCGGCTTGCAAGGATTTGCGAGCGGTTCTGTTGGATCGGATCGCTTGCATCCATATGTCCGGCCTGTTGGATGCGGTCGGCGTATGACCGCTGGCCAAGAGGGTTTCCGCGACGGGAGTTCCACACAGAGTCGCGACGTCGTGATGCGCCACTGGATTGCGCGGAGTGTCTGCCGTCTCGGATCGATCGATCCACCATCTGCTCGTTCACTTGCAAGGTCCGGCTCGGCGAGACACGCGTCTGTATCCCGCCGACCTCGTCATGTCGCCGCTGGCATCGCGACCAGCGCTCGGCGGGCGTCGTAGCTCTCGCCGGTGGTCATGAGCTTCCAGGCAATGCGGGCGATCTTGTTGGCGAGCGCCACGGCGACGAGCTTGGGCGGCTTGCGTTTCAAGAGCGCGCGGAGCCAGGGCGAGGCATGACGGCTTTTGCCGCGTCGGGTCTGCCAGATGACGGCGGTGGCACCGACCACGAGCAAGCTGCGCAAGGTCTCGTCGCCGGCGCGCGTAATCACGCCGAGCCTCACCTTCCCGGCGGTCGAATGATCCTTGGGTGTCAGGCCGATCCAGGCCGCGAACTGGCGGCCGGAGCGGAACGCCTTGGGATCGGGCGTCTTCATCGCGATGAGCGAGGCGATCACCGGCCCGACGCCGGGAATCCGGGCGAGGCGCCGGCTCATCTCGTTGCCACGATGCCACGCCATCAGCTTGGCCTCGATCACCTCGAGCCGCGCCGTGAGCTGCGCATACTCCTTGGCATATTCGGCGAACAGCTCCCGCGCCAAGACCGGCACGATCTCATCTGTCTGAAGGCGCACCAGCAGCGGCTCGATCTTGGCTCGCCCCTTGGCGGCAATGATCCCGAACTCCATGGCATAGCCGCGGATGGCGTTGGCGAGCTGCACGCGGTTGCGCACCACGCGCTCGCGCAGGTCCGCCAGCATCAGCGCCGCCTGGCTCTCCGCGCTCTTCACCGGAACAAAGCGCATGGTCGGTCGGCTCATCGCCTCGCAAATCGCCTCGGCATCGGCCGCGTCGTTCTTGCCGCGCTTCACATACGGCTTCACGTATTGCGGCGCGATCAACTTCACCGCATGCCCCAGCCGCGCGAGCTCACGCGCCCAATAGTGAGCCCCGCCGCAGGCCTCCATCCCGACAACCGTCGGAGCCAGGCTTGCAAAAAAATCCAGGACCTCCCGGCGCCGGAGCTTTCGGCGCAGAACCACACGCTCACCTTCGTCCACTCCATGCAGCTGAAAAATCTGCTTCGACGTATCCACGCCAATGCGGCTAAACTTCTCCACGGACGGCCTCCTCGTTTGAGATCTCCAACGACCTCACTCTGGCACAGCGATGCCGTTCGGGGGCCGTCCACCCCATCAG
>JBJKPV010000327.1:0-2114 GCA_046706015.1 Allostellaceae bacterium
GCTCGAGCGCTAACGCCTTCATGGCAAGCACCAGCGCATCGGTCCCGCTGGCGACGCCGACCGCGAAGCGACAGCCGATATAGGCGGCGAATTCGCCCTCGAAAGCGCGCGTCTCCGGCCCGAGCACGTAGCGCCCGCCGGCGAGGACGCGGGCGATCGCGGCGTCGAGCGCCTCCCGCTGCGCCAGATAGCCGGCGCGGGGATCGGCTTGTGGGATCGCCGCCTCAGCCATGGCTAGACATAATGCGTGAGGTGGTTGCGGAAATAGGCGAGCGAGCGCGCCAACCCGTCGGCCAAGCTCACCTGCGGGCGCCAGCCTGTGACGCGGCGGAAAAGCGTGTCATCCGCGTAATAATTGCCGATATCGATGCGCTGGCGCTCGGCTGGAAATTCGCGGCGGACAAAGCGGCCGCCCTGGTTCGCGGCGACCAGCAGCTCGGCAAGCTCGCTGAGGCTTACCGGCGCCTCGCCGCCGAGATTGAAGACCTTGCCCTTGGTCTCGGTGCTGGCGGCGGCAAGAAGAAACGCCTCGACCGCGTCGTCGACATAAGTGAAATCGCGCTTCTGCGCACCGCCCCACAACTCGAAAGGCTCGCCTTCGAGAATGAGCTTCAGCCACACGCCGACAAAGGTCTGGCGCGCATCCTTGATGCGCATCCGCGGGCCGTAGGTGTTGGTCAGCCGCAGCGCCGTCGCCTTCGTCCCATAAACATCGTGATAGAGGATGTGATAGGCCTCGCCCGCCATTTTGTTGACGCCGTTGACGTCGACCGGATGCAGCGGGTGCTTCTCGTCGACCGGCAAATAGAGCGGCCTTCCATAGATCTGGCGCGTCGAGGCGAAGACGATGGTCGCGCCGGGGCAGACCGCGCGGCATGCCTCGAGAAGCGTGAGCTGGGCGAGGCAGTTGATCTCGAGATCGGCCACCGGATCCTGCATCGAATCGAGATGGCTGGTCTGACCCGCCAAATTGAAGAGATGATCGCAGCCGGCGAGAAGCGGCTTCAGCGCCGCCGTATCCCGGATGTCGACGATCTCGACGCGCACGCGTTCGCGCACCGGCGCGACGTTGAAGGGATTGCCGCCGTATTGCGGCGCAAGATTGTCGATCAGGACAACATCGCCGCCGAGTGCCGCGAGCCGCTCGGCCAGTGCCGAACCGATGAAACCCAACCCGCCGGTGATGACGATGCGCGCGCCGTCGAAAGCGGCGCGACCGGTGCCGGACAATTCGGGACCGCTCACGCCGGCTGCGCGCGCCGATCACGCGCGTCTTGCCATGGCGAGTGGAGTAGGAGAGACATGGAGGATGGTTCTTCTTGCCGCTTCATCTGATCTGCGATCGGCAGCGCGCGCCGTCGGCCTCGCGCTGATGCTAGCGCTGGGCGCGTGTTCGGCAAGGCCGTTGCCGCCGCCGGTCGCCCGCGTCGGCACACCGCCGCAATGCCTCGCGCAGCTCGACCGGTTGGGCGTGCACTATGAGATCGCGGCGCAGCCGGCGGGCGGCGTTCCGGCCTGCTTCGTCGCAGACCCGGTGCGGGTCACGGCGGCCACGATCCCCTGGAGCCGCCCCGCCTTGGCGAGCTGCGAATTCGTCCTCGCCTTCGATCGCTTCGAGACCGAAGCGTTGCGGCCCTTGGCGCGGCGCTATTTCAGCGAGGATGTGAAGCTGATCGAGCATTTCGGCACCTATGACTGCCGCACCACCGAAACCGGACGTCCCAGCGAGCATGCGCGCGGCCTCGCGATGGATCTGGCCGGCGTCGAGCTCGCCGATGGGCGGCAGATCCTGGTCGAGAAGGATTGGCATCGACACGACTCGCGGGGCCGGTTCCTCCACGCGCTCGCCACAGCCGCCTGCCGCTATTTCAACGAGGTGCTCGATCCCGATTCGGACCGCGACCACTGGAACCATATCCACCTCGATCTCGGCCCCTACAAACTGTGCGTCAGGCGCTGATCCTCGCGCGGGCCGTCCTCCTCGGCAAAGAGCGAGATCCAGTCGCCGGCAGCAGCCAGCGACTCGACCGGGGGTGTCGGCTCGTCATAAAGCAGACGCGCTTCGGGCGCGGGGCCGCGCCGGTCGCCAAGGGCGCGCACGATCAGCGTGCGGC
>JBJKPV010000328.1:0-6697 GCA_046706015.1 Allostellaceae bacterium
CGAGATCGCCGGCGATGAAGGGCAGCCAGGTGCCGGCGCCGACGATCACGACCGCACCGGCGGCATAGCGCAGCAGCGCGCCGCGCAGGCTCAGCCGCGGATAGCGCTCGGCCATCTCCTCGGTGAACTCCTCGCGGTGCTCGCGCTCATAGGAAAAAAGCGTCCGCATCGCCAGCGCGTAGAGCAGGAGGATGACCGGCGTGTAGAGGCCGACATGGCCAATGGCGAGGCCGATACCGCGGCCATAGAGCAGGAGATTCATGCCGGCAAAGCCGATCAGCACCACGCCGAAGCCGGCGGACAAGACATGGCCGAGCCGGACGCGGCGATAGACGCTCTCGCCGCGCTGCAGGAAGTCGAGCACGACCAGGATCAACAAATTGAAGACGCAGCTGCCGAACGCGTCGCCGACCGCGATGTTGGGCCGGTCCGCGATCGTGACCGCGCTGGCGCCGACGATCAGCTCGGGCAGCGAGGTGACCGAGGCGATCAGCACGAGGCCGACCCAGCTGCCCGAGAGCTTGGTCTTTTCCGCGATCACGTCGCCCGAGCGGCAGAGCTCGGGCCCGGCGACGCCGATCAGGGCGACACAGACAGCGAATTCGAGCCATATCGCGACGAGCGCGTTCAGAAATAACCTCCCCGGTTAGCGGGCGCGCCACCCCGCAAGGCGAGGCGCCGAGCGCACAATCAATGCTGAAGAAACAGCGCCGCGGCGCAATCGGCAAGCAGGCGGCGCGTGCAGGAGCCGAAAATCGCCTCGCGCAAGCCATGATGGCCATAAGCGCCCATGACGATCGTGTCGGCTTCGAAGCTGCGCAGCTGGTCGAGGATCACATCGGCCGGATCCGCGGCGGATGGGACGGCGAAGCTCGCGAGCGTGGCGCCGTGGCTGCGCAGCAAGGATGCGGCGCGCGCGGCACGCTCTTGGGCAATCCGCGCGTCGTTATCGATGCTCACGACCCGAACCTCGCCCTTTGTCGCGAGGCCCAAAAGCGCGGCCAGATGCATCGCGCGTGCTGCCGCGGCGCTGCCGTCGAAAGCGACGAGCGCACGCGCGCCGGTCGCTTGCTTGTCGCCGACGGCGAGAATGGGTCTGGGCAGATCGCGCGCCAGCGTCTTCAGCAGCGGCGAGACGCCCTCGCCGGAGCCGAGATGAAAGCGCGTCGCGCGCCCGATCACGACAAGGTCGTGGGCGCTCGCCTCGTCGGCGATCACTTGGGCGGGGTCGCCCTCGATCTCGGCCGTCGTTTCGGCGATCTTCGCCGCGCGCAATTCTTCGAGCGCCGCGTGCACCCGCTTATGCCCGCTCTGCAATTGCTCTTCCTCGCTCGCGTGCTTGTAGGCCATGGCGCCGAGCGGCACGGCTTCGCCGTGCGTGATCCACGGCGCGTCGACGATGCCGAGGGCGGCGATCTTGGCCTCGAAGCGCTGTGCGAGATTGACGGCCGACTGCCGGGCGGCTGCGTCCGATGCCGAGCCGTCGGTGGCAAAGAGGATCCGTCGCATCATGGGGCAAGCTCCTTCTCGCGGGTCGAGCGGCGGTAACGCGCATTGCCGCATTGTCGCGGCAATCCCGATCATGCCGTCAAGAGACTTTTCGGCTCTGATCTGGATCAAGCCGGCGCGGCGGGCCGGAAGCGGGCGAAAGGGTGGCCCGGCTCAGGCGGCTTGCGCGAGGGTGGTCGCGAGCCAGGCGACGGTGGCGATGCAGCTCTGCCACGCTGCGTGGCGCGAGGATCGATCGAGCTTGCGCAGATCCTCCTCGGCCTCGGCGAGCAAGGTGCGCACCGTCTCGCGCGTCGCCGGCGCGAGCCGTGCCTTGAGCAGAGTGCGGAAGCGCGCGATGTTCGCCTCGACGACGAAGCGGTCGATATCGTCCATGACGAGGTTGCTCTCCCGGTTTTCCGGCCGCGGCCTTGCGACGCGCTCGGCAGCATAGCTAGGCTCGCGGGACGGCCCGCGCAACCGATGCGGCTTTGCTTTGCGTCAAGCTCGCGCGCTTGTGATGGCGGCCCGAAACGCGGGTGCGTCTGGCGCTGCGCCGATGCGGTGTGAGGGGCGCCCCGCTCGGGCGAGAGCCGGGGGACGCTTGGCGTTGCGCCGCGCGCATCCTAGATGAGGAAGAGTTGCAACGAGGGCCGCGAAACCGGTTCGAGGGAGTGGCGCTTGCGCGTTCTTGTAACGGGTGCGACCGGGGTGATCGGGCGACGGCTTCTGCCGCTGCTGGCGGAGGCGGGCTACCAGGTGACCGCGCTTTTGCGCGATCCGGCCAAGTCCGGCGAAGTCACACGCTGGGGCGGCGCCGCGATCCGCGCCGATCTCTTCGACCGCGCCGCGCTCGCCGCGGCGATGCAGCGCCAGGAGGCGGTCGTCAATCTCGCGACGCACATCCCGGCGAGCTCCTTCGCCATGATGATGCCGGGCGCGTGGCGCGAGAACGATCGCATCCGGCGCGAGGCTTCGGCAAATCTCGTCGATGCCGCGCTCGACGCCGGCGTCGGGCGCTTCGTTCAGGAATCCTTCGCGCTTGCCTATCCCGATCAGGGCGCGGCCTGGATCGACGAGGGTGTGGCACTGGCGCCTGGCGCCTATAATCGCAGCATCCTCGATGCCGAAGATCAGGCGGCACGCTTCGGCGCGAGCGGCGCCGCCGCGGTGGTGCTCCGCTTTGCGGCTTTCTACGGGCCCGACGCGGTGCAGACGCGCGATATGATCCGCTTCGCGCGCAAAGGCTTTGCTGTCCTGCCCGGCCCGGCGGATGCGTTCTTCTCCTCGGTGACGCATGACGACGCCGCACGCGCCGCGGCAGCGGCGCTTGCTCTGCCGGGGGGCACCTACAACGTCGTCGATGACGAGCCGTTGACGCGGCGCCAGTACTTCGACGCGCTGGCGGCCGCGCTCGGCATCAAGCCGCCGCGACTGCCGCCCGGCTTCGCGGCGCGGCTGATGGGCTCGCTCGGCGAGACCATGGCGCGCTCGACGCGCATCGCCAATCGCAAGCTGCGCCGCAATTCGGATTGGCGGCCGCTTTATCCGAGCGCGCGCGAAGGCTTTGCCGCGATCATCACCGCGCTGCGCCCGCCCGGCTGAGACAGGACGATCATCGCGGCGCTCGCCTCGATCCGCGCCGCGGCTTATGATGGCGGCGAGGCCCGGATAGCGACACCAACAGGGCCGGCGAAAAGGGAGGATCGGGATGAAGACATTTTCAGTCCTGCGTGGTTTGGCTGTGCTCGCGGTTGCCGCGGCGCTGGCGGCCGTTATTGGCGCGAGCCCGAGCCACGCTGCCGACAAGCTGCGCGTCGGCAAGGCGGTCGCCGGGCCTTTCGACTTCACGCCGCTCAATGTCGGGATCGAGAAGGGCTTCTTCGCCAAGCACGGGCTTCAAATCGAGGAGATCGATTTCGCCGGCAGCGCCAAATTGCAGCAAGGCTTGGGCGCCGATGCGATCGATATCGGCCTGGGCTCGGGGCCGGAACTCGCCTTCGTCGCCAAGGGCAACAGCGATCTCGCCATCGCCGCCTTCGCCGGGCCGCCCGACAGCCAGGTTCTTGCCGTGGCGGCCAAGGGCAAGGTCAAGCGCGCGCGTGATTTGAAGGGCAAGAAGATCGGCGTCTCGACCGTGGGCTCCCTCACCGATTGGCTGGTGCGGCAGCTCTCGCGCCAGCAGGGCTGGGGTCCGGACGGGATCGATCCGGTCGCGCTGGGATCGACCGGCGCGCGCATCTCCGCGCTGCGCTCGGGCAGCGTCGACGGCATGGTGACGGATGTCGCGACCTCGATCCGGCTGAGGCAGCAGGGCATCGCGCGCACCATCGTGCATTTCGGCAAGGTCGCGCCGAACTTCATCATTCACGCCATCTTCGCCACCGACAAGATGATCAAGGAGCGGCCCGACGAGCTGCGCCGCTTCCTCGCCGGCTGGTTCGAGACCATCGCCTGGATGCGCCACCACAAGGCAGAAACGGTCAAGATCGTCGCGCCGGTGATGCATCAGCCGGCGGACATCGTCGCGCTCAATTACGATCAGGTGATGCCGACTTTCTCCCTGACCGGGCGGTTCGAGCCCAAGGCGCTCGCCGTGCTCTCGCGCTCCTTCGTCGAGATGCATGTGCTGCCGAAGGCGCCCGACATGAAAAAGCTCTATACCGAGCGCTTCCTGCCGGGCGCGAAGATGTGAGCGGGGGCGGGCGCGGCTTTTTGCTGCACGCGCCGGCCGATTGGCGCTAAGCTTGATCGCGTAGCGGCGCGGCAAGCGCCCCCAGGGAGGCGATGATGCAACCGAGCTTCAAGGTGGGCCAGCTCGAGGTCCGGGCCTTCAATGACGGCATTCTCAAGACCTCGCTCGATCTCGTCATCGGGATGGAGCGCGCGCTCGCCGAGAGCCTGGCCGGGCCGACCGACCATGGATCGTTTTTCATTCCGGTCAACAACTTCGTCTTCGAGCGCGACGGCAAGATCGTCATGATCGATGCCGGCGCCGGCAACACGATGCAGAAGACGCTCGGCAAGCTGCCCGAAAATCTGCGCGCGGGCGGGATCGCTCCGGAAGCGATCACGCATATCCTGCTGACGCATATCCATCCCGATCACGCCAATGGCTTGGTCGACGACGAGGGCCGAGCGCATTACCCCAATGCCGAGCTCCTGGTGCACGAGACCGAGATCGATTTCTGGCTCGGCGAGAGCGTGCCGGGCGAGAACGAGAATACGAAACGCATGCATGCGCGGGCGCGGATCGATCTCGCGCCCAATCACGACCGCATCCGCCGCGTGCGCAGCGGCGAGGAGCTATTCGGCTGTGCCGCCGTTCTCGCCGCGGGCCATACGCCCGGCCATACGGTGTGGCGCGTCGATGGCGGCGGCGCGGCTTTCATCTCCTGGGGCGATATCGTCCATTTCTCGGCGATCCAGATCTCGCATCCGGACACGCCGCTCACCTACGATCTCGATCCCGACCGCGCGGTGATGGCGCGCAAGCGCATCCTCGACATGGCGGCGAGCGAGCGCCTGATGGTCGCGGGCGCGCATGTCAACGCGCCGGGCTTCGGCCATGTCGTGCGCAAGGGCTTGAGCTACGCCTTCGAGCCGGCCGCGTAGCACAGGCGCGGCGCAACCTTAGCGCCGTGCCGTCGTGCGCAGCTAAGAAAACCCCTAATCCCCGCGGCACAGGGATCTCGCGTCCTTCGACACGCGCTCCTACGGAGCGCTGCTCAGGATGAGGAGAGATTTGTTCTGGTATCTTCCGTTGATGCCATAACCATTGTTTCCTCATCCTGAGCGCGAGCGCTGTTAAGCGCGAGCAGTCGAAGGACGCACGGCGCCTTTGCAGCGCGTTCTTTCCGTGCCGTCGCGCGCAGCGAAATCAGAATCGCGCTCTAACTAAAGCGTCTCGATCAGAACTTTCCGCCGTAGCTCAGCGCGAGCCGCGTCGCGGTGGTGCTCGTGCCATAGGCCGGGGCGCTGCGCGCGAGCTCGACGGTGGCATTGATCGCGCCAAAGGCGAGGCGATGCGAATAGCGCAGCTGCGCGCGCGTGGTCTGAAGATCGGTGCCGGCGATCAGATCCTGCTCGTCTTCGCGCGCGATGCGCAGGCTGATGCTGTGCGGGCGGCCGAGCCGCGCGAGCGTAAGGCTGCGCGAGGCTTGCGCGGCGAATTCGAGATGCTGTTGCGGCGCGGTCGCCGGATCGAAGATGCCGCGCGCGACGCCGCCGGCCTCGAAACGCGTCTGCCATCCGGCGACAACCGGCGGGCTCAAGGCGAAGCGCGCGCGCTCCTCGAGCGGCATGTCGGGCTCGGGGATCGATGCCGCGCCGAGTTGTGCCTCGGCGTGAAAGTGCCAGGATTTGAGCACGCCGAGATTGAAGCCGTGGTCATAGCTCATGAAGCCGCGCAACAGGCCAAGGCCGCGCTGCGTGCCGCCGGCGAAGCGTAGGCTCATGGCGAGATCGTCGCGCTGGATGCGCCACAATTCGCGGCTCGCCGGCGCGGCCGACCTGGCGCAGACGGGGCGGTCGATCGCGGCGCGCGGCTGCCAGCCGGGCGCGCGCGCCGGGTCGACGATGGTGCAGCCGATCCTGGCGTTGCCGGGCAGCAGCGCGGCACTGCTCTCGGCGAAAGCGACGCCGCCGGTCGCATCGAGATTGCGGCTGGACCCCGCTTGCGCCGCGCCGGAAAGACCCAGCATCATCACGGCAGCAAAAGAGGCCACCGAAATGCCACAGCACCCGACGTGGCTGCTGGTCGACCTGCACGCGAAACGGCCCCGTAGCATGACCCCCGGCTCACCGATCTGGAATAAAGGTGCATGCCGGGCCGTTCTATGAGGTTTACCTCAAAACGGCCGGCTCCCGAGAGTCGCAATTCGCGCTTAACAAAGAGTTAATCGGGGCGACAAACCACCCCTGGCGATAACCTCGTCCTTACGGCAGACACGCGGCCGGTGCGAGGCGCGGGAAAGTGCGGCTCGCTCGGGCGAGGGACCGCTAGTGTCCCGATTCCGACGTTCGTCTCACTTCGCGGCACACTCTGCACGAACGTCGGAATCGAACGGGCACTAGCCAATTTATTGATTCTCGTGTGGCTTTCGGATTTGACGTTCCTAAACGGACTCGCGGCAAACAGATAGGAACGTCAAATCCGCCACACGAGCGCAGGGACGAAGCGGCCGCTTCGACCTTATATGTAAGAAGA
>JBJKPV010000329.1:0-9729 GCA_046706015.1 Allostellaceae bacterium
GTGGCGGTCGGCGATTGCGCCGTCGATGGCGGGCTCTTCGCCGGAAGCTATGCGGTCGAGGGTGGCGTCGGCGCGGTGGTGCCGGTCGATCTGCATCTGCGTGGCTGTCCGCCGAGCCCCAAGCAACTTCTCCAGGGTCTGCTTGCGTTGCTCGCGCCGGAGATCGGGCGGTCCTGAACCCGTCGCTGCTCTTCCGCCTTGCCCGTGCAACTTCTAGCATATGCGAGAGGCGATGCGCGCAAGACGAAAGGGAGGTATGACCGCATGACCGATTTACTGAGAGAAACGCTCGTCGAGGCCGGCCGTATTCTTGCCGCCGAAGGGCAGGGCGACTATGTCGCCGGCCATATCACGGCGCGGCTGCCCGACGATCCAGAGCGGTTTCTCATGAAGCCTGCCGGTATCGGTCTCGAAGAAATGACGCGCGACAATATCATCACCGTCGACATCGAAGGCCGCAAGGTCGCGGGTGAGATGCCCCGCCACAACGAGGTGTTCATCCACTCCGAGATCCTGCGCGTGCGACCCGACCTCAACGCGGTCATCCACAGCCATCCGGTGCATGCCGTCGCCTTTTCCTCGCTCGGCAAGCCGATTCTGCCGGTCGGCAATGACGGCATCTATTTCCACGACAAACTGCCGGTCTTTTCCGAGACCACCGATCTCATCATCGATCAGGCACGCGGCAAGGCGGTGGCGCGGACGTTGGGCCCGCACCAGGCGCTGCTGCTGCGCAATCACGGCATCGTTGCCGCGGCGGCGAGCATCGAAGAGGCGGTGTGGGTCGCATTGAAGCTCGAGAAGGCTTGCCGTGTACAGCTTCTGGCCGAGTGGGCGGGCGGGCCCAAGCTTACGGCGCACACGGCGGATATCGCGCCGAAGAACAAGCGAGCCAATCGGCCCGATCTGCATCTCAACGTCTTCAACTATCTGAAGCGCTGCTGCGCACGGCGCGCGCGCTGATTTTCGCCGACCGTTGCTTCGCGCTAGGATGACGGTGCGCCGCTCGCGAGTCGGCGCATTGGGGGATTGACGCATGGAATTCGGAATTTTCGATCATCTCGATCGCAGCGCCTTGCCGCTCAAGGAGTTCTACGAGCAGCGCCTCGGCTTCGCCGAGATTTACGACCGCGCGGGTTTCTATTGCTATCATATGGCCGAGCACCATTGCACGCCTCTGGGGGTGGCCTCGGCGCCGAGTGTCTTCATGGCGGCGCTGGCGCAACGCACCGAGCGTCTGCGCTTCGGGCCGCTCGTCTATACGCTCACGGTTCATCACCCGCTCAATCTCATCGAAGAGATCTGCATGCTCGACCAGATGAGCGGCGGGCGATTTCAATTGGGGATCGGCCGCGGGGACTCGCCGATCGAGACCGGCTATTTCGGCGTCGACCCCGAGAGCAAAGTTCAGCTCTACGAGGAGACGCTCGAAGCGGTGCTGCGCGGGCTCGCTGGCAAGACGCTCAATTTCGAGGGAAAATTCTTCCAATTCCGCGACGTGCCGATGGAGCTGGAGCCGTGGCAGAAGCCGCATCCGCCGATCTGGCTCGGCATCACCAGCGCGGGGAGCGCCCAACGTGCCGGCCGCAACGGGCACAATCTCGTGACCTTGGGCGACACGCGCGATGTCCGCGTGTTGACCGACGCCTATCGCGCGGGCTGGAAGGAGGCCGGCAGGCACGACGCGCCGATCCCGAAGCACGGCATGGGCCGGTTCGTGATCATGGCCGAGACCGACGAGGAGGCGCTCGCGCTGGCGCGGCGCAGCTATCCGAAATGGCATAAGAGCTTCAACTATCTCTTTCGCCTGCATGGGCGCGGGCCCGTCTTTGGCGAAAGGCCGCCCGAATTCGACCAGACCACGCATGGCGGCCGCGGCGTTGCCGGCTCACCCGATACCGTGATCAAGATCCTGCGCGAACAGATCGCCGAGGCGGGCGTCAATTATTTTATCGCCCAATTCGCCTTCGGTGATCTGACGAGCGCCGAGGTGACGCGATCGATCGAGCTCTTCGCGCGTCACGTCATGTCAGCCTTGCGTGGCGCGTAACGCCGGCTTTTTCGAAAGGTCGAAGATCGATGCCCTCACGTCACAAAAACCGACCGCGCACCATCGACATCCATGCGCATTATTATCCGCTCGCCTATCTCGAGCTGATCGCGGCCGAGGGTCAGCGCTTCAATGCGAGTTATCGCATGACGCCGGAAGGCTTCTTCTTCGACACGCCGGGCGGATCGGGCGCGCGGATGGCGACGAAATTCATCGATCTCGACGAGCGCCTCGCCGAGATGGACAAGAGCCACGTCGATGTTCAAATCCTTTCCCTGAGCCAGCCCATGACCTATTGGGCCGACGCCGATCTCTCGCACCGGCTGGCGCGCGCCTGGAACGACGGCGCGAGCGCCGCCCATCTGAAGCATCCCGAGCGCATTCACGCTTTCATGACCTTGCCGATGCTCGATCGCGACCGCGCGCTCGACGAGCTGCGCCGCGCGGCGTCCTTGCCCGGCATGCGCGGCGTCTATCTCGGCACCAATATCGAAGGCCGCGACCTCGACGATCCGCTGTTCGAGCCGATCTTCGCGCAGATCGCCAAGCTCGATCTGCCCGTCTTCCTGCATCCGATTCAGCCGACCGGCGGCAAGCGGCTGCACTTCTTCCAGATGCACAACGCGCTGGGCTTTCCGTTCGATACGGCGATCGCCGCGTGCCATCTGATCTTCGGCGGCGTGCTCGACAGGCATCCTGGCCTCAAGGTTAATCTGCCCCATGCCGGCGGCGTATTGCCCATTCTCATCGGCCGCATCGATCACGCCTATCGCGTCAGCGGCGCGGACCGGCACATCGCGCAACCGCCGAGCGCCTATCTCAAGCGCTTCACCTACGACACCATCACCCATTCGAAGCCCATTCTCGAATGGGTCGTTTCCCAAGTCGGGCTCAGCCGCGTGATGCTGGGCAGCGATTACTGCTTCCCGATGGGCACGGACCGGCCGGTGAAGATCGTCGATCAGCTCGGCCTCGGTGAGCGGCAGCGCGCGCTCATCCTCGGCGGCACCGCGGCGAAGCTCTTGGGCCTCTGAGTGGCGCAAGCTTTCGGGGTGCGTGCCATGCGCAAACGTCACTTGATCGCGCACGGCCCGCGACCGATGATGGCGCGCGTTCAAGGGAGGTTTATCGATGGCGCAAAAGATTACGGTCGAGGGCAAGGAGATCGATCTCGACAAGTTCCGGCTGCGGAATTTCGTCAACCGGCTGAACGAGATCGGCGAGCTCGAAATTCATGATGAGCCGGTTGCCCTGGCCGATCTGAGCTGGATCATCGAATCGAACACCAAGGCGAAGCTCTTCAAGAACGCCGGGCCCGAGCGCTTCGAGATCGCCGCGGCGACGGCCGGCAGCCGCAGGCGACTCGCCGCGGCCTTCGGCGTCGAATTGAAGGACGTCCTCGCCGAATATGCGCGTCGCTTGGAAACGCCGCAGCCGGTGATCGAGATCCCCTCGGCGCAGGCGCCGGTGCATCAGGTGGTGAAACGCGGCGACGAGATCGACCTGACCGCGCTGCCTTTTCACCCGCAGCACGAATATGACGGCGGCGCCTATATCTCCTCGGGCATCGATTACTGCGTCGATCCGGCGACGGGCCGCACCAATATCGGCTGCCGCCGGCTCATGCTGCGCAGCAAGAACACGATGCGCTCGAATCTGACCGCAAATTCGGATCTAAAGAAAATCTATAAAGCCTGCGTCGAGCGCAAGGAGAAGCTCCCGGTGAGCTTCGTCGTCGGTTCGCATCCCTTGGATTTCATCGCAGCGACGCAGCGCCGGCCCGGCGACGAGAACAACCTGCTCGCCACTTTGCGCGGCGAGCCCGTGCCGATGGTGCGGGGCTTGACCAACAACATCCTCGTTCCGGCCGACGCCGAGCTCGTGCTCGAAGGCTATTTCGACGAGCTCGGCTATCGCGAGATGGAAGGCCCCTATGGCGAGATGTGGGGCTTCTACGGGCCGATGCATATCGACCCGGTCTTTACCGTCACCGCGATCACGCATCGCCGCGACGTTCTCTACCAGACCGTACTGCATTCGGGGCACATTCTCTCGCGTGCCGATTCCCCCAATATGGCCTCGCTTTCGACCGAGCTTTCGGTCTGGCGCAATCTGCGCAAGGTGGGGATCGAACCGCACGCGGTCACGGTGCAGCCGGGCCTGCGCCTCCACGGCCGCGTCGCCCTGAAGCGCGGCAAGCCGGGCGAGGCGCGCACGGTGATCGCGACGCTCTTCAAGGAGACCCCGTTGAAGCACGTCACCGTCGTCGACGACGATGTCGACGTGACCAACTCCTACGAGGTCGAGTGGGCGGTCGGCACGCGCTTCCGCGCCGACAAGGACCTGATCGTCGAAGGCGGTTTTGCCGGCGCCTATATGGACCCGACCATGTTCGGCGAAGAGAAGGCGACGAAGCTGGGATTCGACGCCACGGCGCCTTACGGCCATGAAAAGCAGGTCGATTACTGGCGCCCCCAGGCGCCGCATCTGACCGCCGCGCCGCGCTATCAGACCGTGCGCCAAGCGCTCGAGGCGCAGCCGCTCTTCTTCACTCAGCTCATGGAAGCGGTGGGCAGCCGCGACGGGCGCGAGGTGTCGATGGAGCTGAACCGGCTGCGCGAGGAAGGCACGCTCGACCGCATGCCCAATGGCGAGTGGACGCTGAAGAAGCCCGGCGCCTGAGCGCGTCGGCTGCGCGGCGGGACGGGCTGTGCCTTCCGCCGCGCGCGTGCTAGGAAGCAAGCCGCGAGCGCGCCGTCATCGCGTCGAGCGAGCCCCATGACGGCGCGAGCGAGGGAAAGCGAGGCGCAGTGGCTCCATTCAGAACGCCGCCTTTCAAAGCCGATGTCGTCGGCAGCCTGTTGCGGCCGAAAGCGATTTTCGACGCGCGCGTCCGGCGCGAGAGCGGTGCGATTTCGCCTGAGGCCCTGCGCCGGATCGAAAGCGCCGCGGTCGAGGAGGCCGTCGATCTGCAGAAATCGGCGGGGCTCAAGGTCTGCACCGACGGCGAGTTCCATCGCCGCCACTGGTTCCTCGATTTTCTCGAGAAGATCGACGGCGTCGCGGTGCATGGCGGGCTCGCGGTCAAATTTCACAACGAGCAAGGCGACATCGAATTCTCGCCGCCGCGTTTCGAGGTCCATGGGCGGATGAAGCGCTCGCGCGGCCTGGCGGTCGATGATTTCAAAGAGCTCAAGGCGGTCGCCGCGCGAAGCGGCCTCATGCCGAAGCAGCCGATACCCTCGCCGACCATCGTCCATATGCGCGGTGGACGGGCGGCGATCGACAAGGCGATCTATCCCGACATCGACGCGTTCCTCGCCGATCTCGTCCAGGTCTACCGCGCGGAGATCGCGGCGCTCTACGACGCGGGCTGCCGCTATCTCCAGATCGACGAGACCAACCTGCCGTTCCTGTGCGACCCGAAGCTGCGCGACACGGTGCGCAACCTCGGCGAGGATCCGGACAAGCTGCCCGCGCTCTATGTGCGCCTCTTGAACGACGTGGTGAGAGGCAGGCCCGCCGATCTCACCATCTGCATGCATATGTGCCGCGGCAATCACGAGAGCGCCTGGGTCGCCGAGGGTGGTTATGATCCGGTGGCCGAGCTCGTTTTCGGCGGTCTCGATCTCGACGGCTTCTTCCTCGAGTATGACAGCCCGCGCGCGGGCAGCTTTGCGCCGCTGCGCTATATCGATGCCGATAAGGTCGCGGTGCTGGGGCTCGTCACCACCAAGAAGCCGGAGCTCGAATCGAAAGACGAGCTGAAGCGCCGCATCGACGAGGCCACGCGCTACGTGCCGCTCGAGCGCCTGGCCTTGAGCCCGCAATGCGGCTTCGCCAGCACGATCGGCGGCAACAAGCTCAGCGTTGACGACGAGAAGCGCAAGCTTGCCCTCGTCGTCGAGGTGGCGAACGAGGTCTGGGGCCGGGCTTAGTAATTTCCCTCTCCGCGCGAAGCGGGGAGAGGGAGGGGCCCATTGCGAAGCAATGGGAGGGTGAGGTGCCTTCGGCCCAAGCCCACCTCACCCGCTCGCTAACGCTCGTACACTCTCCCCCCGCCAGCGGGCGGAGAGCGTTCTGCTTACGTGATTTGATTAATGCGAGGTGACAATGGGACAGTTCGGAATAGGCCAGGCGGTTCGCCGCACCGAGGATGTACGCTTCATCACGGGGACCGGCCGCTATGTCGACGATGAGGCCGATCCGCGCCAGGCCCATTCCGTGTTCCTGCGCTCGCCGCATGCCCATGCGCGCATCAGATCGATCGAGATCGGTGCGGCCAAGCGCGCGCCCGGTGTCCTCGCGGTCTATACCGGCGACGACGTCAAGGCCGCGGGCCTCGGCACGATCAAATGCGTGGCGCCGCTGAAGAACCGTGACGGCTCGAACTATTTCAATCCCGGAAGGCCCCTGCTGGCGCAAGGCAAGGTGCGCCATGTCGGCGATCCGGTCGCGCTCATCGTCGCCGAGACCGCCAATGCCGCGCGCGATGCAGCAGAGTTGATCGACGTCGATTACGAGCCCTTGCCGGCGGTGATCGACCCCGCTGCTGCGGTAGCCTCGGGCGCGCCCGCGGTGTGGGACGAGACGCCGGGCAATGTCGCGCTCGATTGGAGCTTGGGCGATCCGCGGCCGGTCGAAGAGGCTTTCGCCAAGGCGGCGAAGATCGTCAAGCTCGATCTCGCGATCAGCCGCGTCGTGGTCGCGCCGATCGAGCCGCGCGGCATGCTCGCCGCTTACGATCCACAGACGGAGCGCTACACGCTCCATATCGGAACGCAAGGCGCCTTCGGCATGCGCAGCACGGTGGCGCAGCATCTCGGCGTCAAGGACGACAAGGTCCGCGTCGTCACCGGCGATGTCGGCGGCAGCTTCGGCATGAAGACGTTCGATTTTCCCGAGAACACGCTCATGCCCTGGGCGGCCAAGCAGCTCGGCCGCCCGATCAAATGGACGAGCGACCGGCAGGAGGCTTTCCTCGGCGACACGCAAGGCCGCGAGCAGAAGGTTCATGCCGAGCTGGCGCTCGACAAGGACGGGCGCTTCCTGGCCGTGCGCGCCGAGACGCTCGCCAATATGGGGCGCCTATCTCTCGCATTTCTCGGTCTTCGTTGCGACCATGGCCGGATTCCGGCTGCTGACCGGCGCCTATCGCATTCCCGCGGCGACGATCCGCGTGCGCACCGTTTTCACCAACACGGTCTGGGTCGATGCCTATCGCGGCGCGGGCAGGCCCGAATGCTCCTACATCATCGAGCGCCTGGTCGACGCGGCGGCGCACGAGACCGGGCTCGCCCGCGACGAGATCAGGCGCCGCAATCTCGTGCCGTCCTCGGCGATGCCGCATGCGACGCCCTTGATCGCGGTCTATGACAGCGGTGACTTCCCCGCCAATCTGGAGCTTGGCTTGCGCCAGGCCGATTACGCCGGCTTCGAGCGCCGCCGCGCCGAGGCGAAGGCGCGCGGCAAGCTCTTGGGGCTCGGCATTTCCTATTACATGGAAGTGACCGCGGCGATGCCGCAGGAGAAAGCCGATATCAGCTTCACGCCGACGGGGCGCGTGCGTTTGGGCATCGGCACCGGCCCCTCGGGTCAGGGTCATGCCACCGCCTTCGCGCAGATCCTCGCCGACCGGCTCGGCGTCGATTTCGACCGCATCGATTTCCTCACCGGCGACACCGACGCGCTGACCCAGGGCGGCGGCACCGGCGGCGCGAAATCGTTGTTGCTCGCCGGCACGGCGGTGGTCGACGGTGCGGAGAAGATCATCGCCAAGGGCAAGAAGCTCGCCGGGCATTTTCTCGAAGCCGCCGAGAGCGACATCGAGTTCCGCGATGGGCGCTTTGCCATCGCCGGCACCGACCGCGCGATCGACATCATGGAGCTCGCCGCACGGGCGCACGCGGCGGCGAAGCTTCCGCCGGGCGTTCCCGCCTCGCTCGACGATGCCGGCCTCAGCACCGGCAACAAGAACACGTTCCCCAATGGCTGCCATCTCTGCGAGATCGAGATCGACGAAGAGACCGGCGCCGCGCGCATCCTGCGCTACTGGGTGGTCGATGATTTCGGCGTGCTCGTCAATCCGATGATCGTCGAGGGCCAGATCCATGGCGGCATCGTTCAGGGAGCGGGGCAGATCCTCTTGGAGGAGGCGCGTTTCGAGGACGGATCGGGCCAGCTGCTCTCGGGCTCGTTCATGGATTACACCATGCCGCGCGCCGATGATTTTCCGGGCTTCGCTGTCGAGTTCCACAACGTGCCGTGCACGACCAACGTGCTCGGCATCAAAGGCGCGGGCGAGGCAGGCACGGTCGGCGCGATGGGCGCGACGATGAACGCGGTCCTGGACGCGCTCGCGCCCCTCGGCATCACGCAATTCGATATGCCGGCGACGCCGCAACGGCTCTGGGCGGCGATCCGCCGCGCGCCGCGCGGCTGATCGCCCCCAAAGCGCCGCGGTTCCCTATTTCAGCGGAGCGCCGCCCGGCTGCGAAAGCCAGAACCAGGAATCGGTCTTGCCGTCGTAAGTCGTGACCGTCGAGGAGTCGGGCCCGAGGCCGCGCTGCGGATATTTCTTGAAATCGTAGATGCCGTCGACGCCGTCGAACCCGGTGAGGTTGGCGATGAAGCTCTTGAGCTGCGCGGCGGTGGCATGGGTCCCGAGCTTGCGCAAGCCCGCGACCACGATGAGGCCTGCATCCCACGAGGTCGCGACCATGTTGTCAGCTTTCAGATGATGCTCGGCCAAGATCGCATACATATCGTGCTGCGCCTTCTCGATGCCCGGGGCGAGCTTCACACTGGCCGGATGCGGCGGATAGAGCGCCGAAGCGAGGATGAGCTGCTTGGGCAGGAAGCCTTTCCACTGATGCATGGCCGCGAACGTCTGATTGCCGCTGGTCGGCGCCACCGGAATGTCGAGCCCGGCCTGGATCATGCCCTTGAAGACCGTCGCCGCCGGCGCGCCCGTGGTCCAGGCGATGAGCGCCTGGGCGCCCGAGGCCTTGATGCGCTCGATCTGCGCCGCGACGCTGATGTCGCTCGGGTTGAAGTGCTCTTGGATGACTTTCTTCATCACCCCCTTGTTTTCCGGATAGTCGAGCACCTTGTCGATGGAGCGGTCGCCGTCCTGGCCGCTTGCGTCGGTGGTGTCGAGCACCGCGATCTTGGTCCAGCCTTTCATCCGGTAATAGCGCACCACCGCCGCGATCTGATCCACCGAATCGGCGCTAGTCGAGAAGGTGTAGCTGCCGGGCTTCGGATGGATCGCGGGCGAGAGGCAGTAATGCACCGGTCCAGTGGTCATCAGCGGCGCCATGGCGAGACACATGGCGACGAGGCTCGATCCCATGACGACGGCGGGCTTCGATTGCAGCACGCCATTCGTCAGCTGCACCGCCACTTGCGGGCTGGTTTGATCGTCGCGAAACGTGAAGTGCAGATCCTCGCCTTTGATGCCCCCATGCTCGTTGACATAAGCCTGGAGCGCCTCGAGCGTTTCCTTTTGGCCGAGGCCGACGAAAGAAGCGCCGCCGGTCATGGGCAGAATGACGTTGATATCGTAAGCACCGGCCGCGCGCGCCGGAGCCGTCGCCTGGCCGATGAGCGCGGCGAGCGCCACGGCCAGGATCCTACTCGTACTACGCATATTCTTCTTTCCTTCCTGACTTTAATTC
>JBJKPV010000330.1:0-3872 GCA_046706015.1 Allostellaceae bacterium
TGGCGGCGGCATTGCGCGAGAAATGGGCGCAAGGATCAGCGGTGTTCGGGCTCTTTGCCGGCTTGCCTTGCGGCTTCGCGGCCGAAGTGCTGTGCGCCAAGGGCGTCGACTATGTCTGCGTTGATCAGCAGCATGGGTTGTGCGATTACCGCGACATGGTGGAGATGGCCCGCGGCATCGATGCGCGCGGCGCCGTGCCGCTGACGCGCGTTCCCGCAAACGAGTCCTGGCTGATCGGCAAGGCGCTCGACGCCGGCGCGCAAGGCGTGATCGTGCCCCTCGTCAACAACCGCGCCGAAGCCGAGCAAGCCGTCGCGGCCTGCCGCTACCCGCCCAAGGGGCAGCGCTCCAACGGCCCGGCGCGCGCGGCAATCGTGATGGGCAGCCGCGACATGAAGGTGACCGGCGACGGCGTGCTGTGCTTCGTCATGGTCGAGACAAAGGACGGTCTCGCCAATGTCGATGCGATCGCGGCGACGCCGGGGCTCGACGGTATCTATATCGGGCCGAGCGATCTCGCGATCGCGCTGGGGCTGGGGCCGGGCCTCGATCGCGACGAGCCCGAGCACGTCGCCGCCGTCGCCTCCATTCTCGCCGCATGCCAGCGCCACAAGATCGTGCCGGGAATCCACACCGGCTCGGGCCGTTCGGCGCGCAACTTCGCCGCCAAGGGATTTCGCCTCGTCACCATCGGCGGCGATGCCGGCCTGCTGCGCGCCAGCGTCGAGCGCGAGGTGGCGGCGCTGGCCGGCTGAAGCTCAACCGGCGCGATGCTGGTCGAGTTGCTGTTCGAGAGCGGCTTCGAGGCGGGTAAGCTCGGCTTCGAGCTTCTCGATATGCGTGGCGCCGTTGACGCTCAGATCGCGCGAGGAAATGTCGCGCAGCGCGTTGAGGCTCTGGCATAGGCGGGTCCCGCCGACATTGACGGCACCGCTGCGCAGCGAGTGGATCAGCTCGCGGAATTCGCGCAAATCGCCGGCCTCGACGGCACCCCTCAGTCGCTCGATGATTTGCCGCGCGTCCTTGCGGAAGGTTTCGACCACCTCGACCACGAAATCATTGCCGCCGAGCTTCCGCAGGGCGTTGAAGATCTCTTCATCGACCACCGAGGGCGTGTCCGGCGCGAAACGCGGATGAACCGTGATCGGCGTCACCACGCGCGTGCCGCCAACCGCCATCTGCTGCGGAAAGGCGGCGCGGGCGTAGATCGTTTCGATCTCGGAAAGGAGCTGTGCTGCGTCGACCGGCTTGGTCAGGACGGCATCCATTCCCGCCTCGCGGCACAGCCGCTCGGTCTCGGTGGTGGCGTCCGAGGCGAGCGCGACCAGCGGCAAGCGCCACTCGCCGATATGGGCGACGCGGTAAAGCTTGGCGACTTCGTAGCCGCTGACCTCGGGCATGTTGAGGTCGAGGAGCGCAAGATCGAAATGCCCGCGATCGAGCGCCGACAAAGCGGCTTCGCCGTCATTGGCGAGCTCGACCTGGTGCCCGGCCTGTTCAAGCACGTTCTTGAGCATCTTGCGATTGCCGGCGTTGTCGCCGGCGACCAGAATTCGCAAGCCTTTCGCCGTGGCCGCGGATGCGTCGCCGGCCGGCGCCGCCGGCGCCTGATCCTCGGCGATCAACGTCAGGCTCTCGCCCGCCAGGACGCCCAGCAGCGCGCTGGCGAGATCGGCATCGGAGACGGGCGCTTCGATCACCGCGGCCAGCTGCGACGCCGCAAGCCGGGCGATCGCCTCGCCGCCATGAGTCGGCGCGATGAAGAGGATCAGCGGCGGCGTCGCCATGGCGCCGACCGAGCGATGCGCGAGGCTCAGCGCCGCCAGCGGATTGTCGCGCCCGTCGATGATCAGGACCACCGGATGCGCCGATCGCCCAGCCAGCGCGAGGTCGCCCAGCGCGGTCTCGCTGTCGGCGATGCGCTGCACCTCGCCATGCCAGTCGCGCAGCCGGCCTTCGACCAGCGCCGCCATCTCGCTGTCGGCGGAGATCACGACCAGCTTGTGGCCCTGCAGGTCGGGTGCGTGTAAGGCATCGCCTTCCGCGCGCTCGAGCGTCAAGGTGACCGCGAAGGTGCTGCCCTTGCCGACTTCGCTTTCGAGCGTGATCGCGCCGTTCATGAGCTCGACCAGCTGCTTGGCGATCGCGAGCCCGAGGCCGGTGCCGCCATAGCGTTGCGCCACGCTGCCATCCGCCTGGGTGTAGACGTCGAAGATGTGCGCTTGCGCTTCCTTCGGGATGCCGACGCCTTCGTCGCGCACGGCCAACCGCATCTCGACCAGATTGTCGCGGCGCGATACCAGCATGCCGGTCACGGCGATATGGCCGGCCGGCGTGAACTTCACCGCATTGGCGAGGAGGTTGACGAGCACCTGGCGCAGCTGCTGCGGGAAGCCGCGATAGGCATGCGGCAGGCCCGGATCGATGCGCAAGGTCAATGCCTGGCCGCGCGCCTGGGCTTGCGGGCGCACCAGCGCGACGGCGCCCCCCATGACTTCGTGCAGCACGAAGGTCTCGACCGCCGGCGTCACCCTTCTGGCTTCGAGCCGCGAGAGATCGAGGAGATCGTTGATGAGGCCGAGTAGCGCGCGTGCGGTGTGCTGCAGCGAGTTCACGAGGCCGCGCTGCTCCTCGTCGAGCTTGCCGCGCGCGAGGAGCGCGCCGAGGCTGATGATGCTGCTCACCGGTGCACGCAGCTCGTGGCTCATGATCGCGATGAAGCGGCCCTTGGCGTTGGCCGCGGCTTCGGCTTGCGTCTTGGCCGCGTTCAAGCCGCGAATGAGGGTCGCGGCGTAGCTCGGCAGCAAGACGAGTGCGAGCCAGACGCCGGCGGCGAACTCTCCATGCGCCTGCCAATAGGCGGTGGTGGCGCAGACCGCGCCGAAGCCAACGAGACTGAAGATCGCGCAAGAGATCAGCGGCGCGAGGCCGAAGCGGAACCCGTAGCCGAGCGTGACCCAGAGGTACATCGAGAACCACGGCGCCGTGTAGGATCCGCCGATATGCAGGAACACGGAGATCAGTACGACGTCGTTGAGCATCGCGGCGATGCGGCGCGCGATCGAGGGCCGCGGCTCGGCCATCAGATGCGCGAGGAGCAGCCAAGCGCTGAGGATCCCGGCCACGTTGACCGCAAGCAGCGGCACGATCGTGGCGCCGGTGACGTCGAAGGCCGCAAGCGCCGCGAGATAGACGAGCGCCGCGCCGATCACGGCAAGCCGGATAAGCGCTTGCTGCGGCTCGCTGTCGGCGCGCGTGATGAGATCCTTCGCCACCTGCGTATGGCCACGCAGCGCCAGCGTCATCACCGCGATCGCCGGTCCGAGCAAGGTCATGGCCAGAGCGGTGAGAAAAGTGCCCGGACCGAAATAGGCGGGCCCGAGGGGCTTGAAGGTCGAGGCGAGAATCTGCGCGGCCGCCAACGGCGCGGCGACGGCGTAGATCGCGAGAGCGATCGTTACCTTGCGCGCATTGCCGTCGAAATAGGTCGTTGCCAGCAAGCCCGTTGGCCACCGCGCTTGTTTCATACGCCGCGTTCCGGCTCCCCCGCCCGACGAAAGCAAGCCCTCCCGCCGCGCGGGAGCAATCTTTGCTCATGATGCCGGGTAGAGAGCGAAAAATCTATAGCTAGGTGGTCAGAAGCCCACGACTTACGAGGGGTTGTGGTGCGACGCCCGCTCGCGCCGGCGGTTCCACGCATAGACGAAGGCGAGCAGGACGACGGGGAGGAAAAGCGGGCGGTCGATCAGGCGGAAGGCTGCGGCGCCCAAACCCGCGCCCAGCGCATAGGCGAGCCAAACCAAGCCAAAGATCGCAAAAGGCTCGCCGTTGCGTCGGTGGCGCGACACACCCTCGGCGAAGCGCAGGATGTC
>JBJKPV010000331.1:0-3983 GCA_046706015.1 Allostellaceae bacterium
GATGAGGCTCAAGCCATAGATGCCAACCAGAGCGGTGACCTGCAGCATCGCGAGGCCGCCGGGAAAAGCGCCCGACCACGCATAGCCAATGAGATTCCAGGGAAAGCCCGTGAACACGTGCCCGCGCAGCCATTCGGCGAGCGCCCAGAACAGCACCAATGAGAGAACGCGTCCGGTGCCGCCGAGACGGAGCACCCGGCAGAGAAGATGGCTGGCGCAAAGCGCCGCACCGGTGAAGATCGCGAGCCCCGCCGGCACGCCCATCACGGCGAAGGGGACGAGCCACCAGAACCTGGCGATATCGACGAAGAGCGCGGCGGCGATCCAGTAGAGCCCCGCGATGAAGAACCCGAAGCCGAAATCCCAACCCAGCACGAAAGCCCCGGCGAAGCCGCGATTGCCGTCCGCAAGCCAGACCAGGCCGGGAAACGAGATCAGCAGAACCGGGGTGAGATCGACCGGCGGCAGCGAGCCCGCTGCGAGCGCTCCGAGCAGAAACGCCGCGAGATGCCGGCGCCACCCGCGCAGCCCCGCCAACCACAAAGCGCAGCGTTGCAGGGGCGCGGTGCGCCCTGCGCTGCCGCGCAACTCCACCGCACCCAAATCACCCATGCGCAGCAGTTTTGGTGAGCCCGCGCAGACGCAGACGTTTGACGCGGCGCGGATCGGCGTCGAGGATCTCGAAATCGAAGCCCAAGGGATGCTGCACGATCTCGCCGCGCGCCGGCACCCGTCCGGCCAGTGCCACCACCAGCCCGCCCAGCGTGGTCACGCTCTCCTCCATGCCCGGCGGCACGAGCGGCCCCGTGACGTGGTCGGCCAGCGCCGACAGCGGCGTGCGCCCGAGGGCCAGCATCGATCCGTCGGAGCGCAGGACGAGCTTGGGCTGATCGGCATCGTCGTGCTCGTCCTTGATGTCGCCGACAATCTCCTCGATCACGTCCTCGATGGTCACGAGCCCGTCGGTGCCGCCGAACTCGTCGACCACGATCGCCATGTGAATGCGCGCGAGCCGCATTTGCAGCAGCAGATCGAGCAGCGGCATGGTCGGCGCGACGAAGAGCAGCTTGCGCGCGATCTCCTTCAGCGCGATCGGACGACCGTCGACCGCATAGGGCAGCAGATCCTTGATGTGGATCATGCCCTGCACATCATCAAGCGTCTCGTGATAGACCGGGATGCGCGAATGACCCCATTCAACAATCTGACGCACGGCCGTCGCGAAAGGCGTGTCGACGTCGAGCGCGACGATATCGACGCGCGGGACCATGATGTCGGCGGCGGTGTGCTCGTGGAGCTTGAGGATGTTGAGCAGCAGCGTCCGCTCCTGCGGATCGATCGGCTGATTGGCATCGTGCTCGGCGAGCATGTCCGCGAGCGCCGCATGCAAGCTCGGCGCATGCTCGGGTTCGCCGCGCAATTGCCGCAGCCAGTTCCGCAAGCCTTGAAGTGGGCCCTCCTCCTGTTCTGGTGATGGAGGTTCGGCGTCGGCCTCAGCCATGAGCATTCTCGTGCCAACGATAGGGATCGCCGATCCCGAGCTCCGCCAGGATGCGCGTCTCCAGCGTCTCCATGCGGCGGGCCGGGCCGGCCTTGTCGTGATCATAGCCGAGGAGATGCAGGACTCCATGGACGATGAGATGGCGCAAATGGTCGGCCGGACGCTTGCCCTGCTCCTCGGCTTCCCGCATCACGGTCTCGTAAGCCAGGACGACGTCGCCAAGAACGCGCGGCGCGGGCGGCGGCGGCGCTTCGTCGGTGGCAAAGGCGAGCACGTTGGTCGGCCCGTCGCGACCGCGCCAGCGCTGGTTGAGCTGCGCGACCATCGCGTCGTCGGCCAGCACGATTGAGAGCTCGGCACGGCCGAGCTTTCGCCGCGATCGCGCCAGCGCCACCAGCGCCGTTTCGCCGGCCAATCGCTCGACATCCGGGACCGCGCGCCGCCATCGCGCATAGCGGATCGCCACATCGATCGCGACTGCGCCGGCAGGATCGGGCTCAGCCGTCATCGTCTCGCTTGCGCCGCACCTTGCGCTCGTGCCGGTCATAGGCGCGGACGATGCGCGACACCAGTGGATGGCGCACGATATCGGCATCGGTGAAGGTGACGCGCGCGATGCCGGTCTCGCCATCGAGCGTTTCGAGCGCATCGGCGAGACCCGAGCGCGTCCGCGGCGGCAGATCGACCTGCGAAAGATCACCGGTCACGGCCATGCGCGAATTCTCGCCGAGCCGGGTCAAGAACATCTTCATCTGCACCGGGCTCGTATTCTGCGCCTCGTCGAGGATCACGAACGCATTGGCGAGCGTGCGCCCGCGCATGAAGGCGAGCGGTGCGATCTCGATCTCGCCCGCGGCAAGGCGCTTCATCACCTGATCGCCCGGCAGCATGTCATAGAGCGCGTCGTAAAGCGGACGGAGATAAGGGTCGACCTTCTCGCGCAGATCGCCGGGGAGAAAGCCGAGCCGCTCGCCCGCTTCGACCGCGGGGCGCGACAGGATGATGCGCTCGATGCCGCCGCCCATCAACAGATCGACCGCCATCGCCACTGCGAGATAGGTCTTGCCGGTGCCGGCGGGGCCGAGGCCGAAGACCAGCTCGTGCGTCCTGAGCGCCTTGATGTAAGCCGCCTGATTGGCGCTTCGGGGACTGATCCGGCGCTTGCGCGTGCGCACCTCCTCGGCCTCGCCCCAGCGTTCGTCGGAGTGGAGGCTCGCGCGCTTCAAGGCCGCGTCGACGGCGGCGGCATCGACTTCGAGGCCGCGCTTCAAGCGCTCGTAAAGGCTCGCCAACGCGTTGCGCGCGACATCGGCGCTGGCATGCGGACCGGAGATCGCGAGGCGATTGCCGCGCGAGATCAGCGAAACGCCGAGTTCGCGCTCGATGCGGTCGAGATTGCTGTCGCGCTCACCATAGAGCTGCGGCAACAGCGAATTGTCATCGAATTGCATCTGCAGGCGTTCGCCGTTCTCCATTACGCCGTTGCCTCCGCCGTTTCGACTTCGCCGCCCAGACTGTTCGGGCCGACACCCGTAATGCGCACCGACAATACCTTGCCCGCGCAGCGCGCCGGCGCTTGCGCGTGCACCCATTGCAAATAGGGGCTGCGCCCGACCATCTGACCGGGATGCCGGCCCGGCCGCTCGAACAAGACCGGCATCACGCGGCCGGCGCAGGCCTGGTTGAACGCCTCGCGCTGCGCCTCGAGCAGATCCTGAAGCATATGCAGCCGCGACGTCTTGACGTCGTCGGGCACGTGGTCAGGCATTTGCACCGCGGGCGTGCCTGGCCGCGGGCTGTATTTGAAGGAAAAGGCCTGAGCGAAGCCGGTCTCGCGGATAAGCGCGAGCGTCGCCTCGAAATCCGCCTCGCTCTCGCCGGGGAAGCCGACGATGAAATCGGAGGATAGCGCGATGTCCGGTCGCGCCCGGCGCAGCTTTGCGACGATGCGGCGGTAATCCGCCGCGCTGTGGCGCCGGTTCATGTGCTCGAGCACGCGATCGGAGCCCGATTGCACCGGCAGATGCAGGAACGGCATCAGGGCGGGAACGTCGCCATGCGCGGCGATGAGATCATTGTCCATGTCGCGCGGATGCGAGGTGGTAAAGCGCAGCCGCTCGATCCCCGGCAGCTCGGCCAGCGCGCGCAGCAGCGCACCGAGACCCCGGCCGCGATCATTGGGGCCGTCGCCGTGGTAGGCATTGACGTTCTGGCCAAGCAGCGTGATCTCGCGCGCGCCACGAGCGATAAGGCTGCGTGCCTCGTCGAGGATCGCCGCGACCGGGCGCGAGAACTCGGCGCCGCGGGTATAGGGCACGACGCAAAAGGTGCAGAACTTGTCGCAGCCTTCCTGAACCGAGAGGAACGCCGAGACCGCCGGCGCGGTCGTCGGAGCCGGCAAAAAGTCGAATTTCGGCTCGGGCGGAAATTCGGTATCGAGCACCGGCCCCTCGCCGCGCGCGAGCTTCACCACCATTTCGGG
>JBJKPV010000332.1:0-2022 GCA_046706015.1 Allostellaceae bacterium
GCCGAGATCGGCGCGGCCCACGGCAACGCCGTCGCCCTGCCGCTCGACGTGACCGACGGCAAGAGCGTGCGCCACTGCATCGAAGCGGCGGAGCGCGCGCTGGGGCCGCTAGACATCCTCGTCAACAATGCCGGCATCGCGATCTCGAAGCCGCTCCTGGAGCACAGCGAGGAAGACTGGGATCGCGTACTCGATACCAATCTCAAAGGCGCGTGGCTGATGTCGCGCGAGGCGGCGTCGCGCTGGATCCAGTTGCGCCGCGGCGGGCGCATCATCAACATCTCGTCGCTGTTGGCGTTGCGCACCATCCGCAACGTGCCGAGCTACACGGCGGCCAAGGCCGGGCTCGATCATCTGACCCGCACCTTGGCGGTCGAGCTCGCGCGCTACGGCATCACAGTCAACGCGATCGCGCCGGGCTATGTCGAGACCGACATGAATCGCGGCTTCTTGCGCAGCGAGACGGGTAAGGCGCTGATCGCGCGCATTCCCATGGGCCGCGTCGGCGCAGCCGAGGATCTCGACGGCGCGCTCTTGCTCTTGGCATCGCCGGCCGGCGCCTATCTGAACGGCGTGGTTCTGCCGGTCGATGGCGGTCACGCGGTGAGCGTGGTCTAGTGTCGTTGTTTCGAAGTTCGCTACGTCGCCGAAATCTGCGCTTGGCGAACTTCGAAACCAGAACGACACGAGGACTCAATAAGTTGCTAGTGTCCTTTCGATTCCGAAATTCGTGGGGAGCTGATATCGAGATGGGACGAATTTCGGAATCGGGAGACTAGCCGCATGCCGCGCGATCTGCCGCCGCCTTCGGCAGCGCTGCTTGACTTCATCCGCGTCCGCAGCGGCGCCGAGACCGTGCGTGCGGCGCGGCTGGAGCCGCTTGAGGGCGGGGCCGTGCTGCGTCATTGGCGTCTCGATCTCGATCTACGCGGCGGCGCCTTCGCGGGCGCGCAAAGCTGGGTGCTGCGCATGGATGGCGCGACGCAATTGGGGCTCGGGCTTTCGCGCGCGCGCGAATTCGCCCTGCAGCGCGCGCTCTTTCGTGCCGGCCTCAAAATCGCCGAGCCGCTCTTCATGTGCTGCGATGAAAGCGTCTTCGGCGCGCCGTTCTTCCTGATGCGCGGGCTTCCTGGCGAAGCGCGGGGCGATGCGGTCGTGAGCGCGGGGACGAGCGAGGATTTGGCGAAGGCGTTGGCGCGCGAGCTGGCGCGGCTGCACGCGCTCGATCTTGGATACGGTTTGCGTTTCCTCGGTACGCCGCCAGCGGACGCGGCGGCAACGCGCCTCGCCGAGCTCGCGCACCACCTTGCGGCGGATGACGATCCTCATCCGGTCGCGCAATGGGCGCTGCGCTGGCTCGAACGGTGGAAGCCGGCGCCCCAATCCGCCGTGCTCTGCCATGGCGATTTCCGCACCGGGAATTATCTCGTCGACGGGGGTGCGCTCGCGGGCGTGCTCGATTGGGATTTCGCGCAATGGGGCGATGCGCACGAGGATATCGGCTGGTTCTGCTCCAGGCATTGGCGCTTCGGCGCGCTCGCGCGCGAGGCGGGCGGCATCGCGCCGCGCGCGGTCTTCTATCGCGCTTATGAAGAGGCTGCCGGGCGGGTGATCGATCCGCGGCGCGTCCATTATTGGGAGGTGATGGCGGCGCTGCGCTGGCTCGTCATTGCGCTCAAGCAGTGCGACCGGTTCCTCAAGCAGGGCGAGCGCTCGCTCGATTTGGCGCTGACCGGAAGGCGCGTCGCCGAGTGCGAGGCGGAGATCCTGCGCCTCACCGGCGAGGCGGGATGATGCGCGACCGGCCAGATGCCGAGGTTCTGGCGGCGCTCGGCGAGGAGATCGGCGAAGGTGACGACCCGCTTACCGCGCGCTGTCACGCGATCGTCCGGCGCGAGCGGGAGGGGGGTGACGCCGCCTTTGCGCCCATTCGGGCGGTTCTCACGCGGCGCTATGGCATGGGCAAGGATCGCGACTTGCTGGCCCGGCTCGAAGCCGAGATCCGCTCGGGCGGCTGCGACG
>JBJKPV010000333.1:0-8880 GCA_046706015.1 Allostellaceae bacterium
TCGAGAATGCGGTCGGGAACGGTCTCGCGCACGCGGATCTGGGTGATCTGCGCGACCACGTCATTGAGACTCTCGACATGCTGGATATTGAGCGTCGTGTAGACGTCGATGCCGGCGGCGAGCAGCTCTTCGACATCGAGATGGCGCTTGGGATGGCGGCTGCCCGGCGCGTTGGTATGCGCCAACTCGTCGACCAGCACGAGCGCCGGCTTGCGCGCGAGGATCGCATCGAGATCCATCTCCGCGATCGCGTGGTCCTTATACGCCACCAAGCGCCGCGGAATGACCGCGAGCCCGTGGAGCAGCGCCTCGGTCTAGACGCGGCCATGGGTCTCGACCACGCCGACCACGACATCGATACCCTCAGATCGCGCGGTCTGCGCCGAGGTCAGCATCTTGTAGGTCTTGCCGACGCCGGGCGCCGCGCCGATGAAGATCTTGAGCCGGCCGCGGCCTTCGCGCGCGGCCTCGCCGAGCAGCGCTTCCGGCGATGGCCGCTGATCGCGCGCCGAGGTGTCGGTCGTGGCCATCGCCCTCCTCGTCAGGGCGCGAGCGTGTCGAGTGCCAAATTGAGCTTGAGCACGTTCACCCGCTTCTCGCCGAGGATACCAAGCCAGCGCCCCTCTGTGTAGCGCTCGACCAGCGCCTTGACCTGGGCGACCGGCAGGTCGCGCGCCTTGGCGACCCGCGGCGCCTGGAAGAGCGCGCCCGCGGGTGTTATGTCGGGATCGAGCCCGCTCGCCGAGGTCGTGACCAGATCGACTGGCACCTCCACGCCGGGATTCTCAGCTTCGAGCTTTGCGGCTTCGGCCTTGACGCGGTCGACCAGCGCTTGGCTGGTCGGCCCGAGATTGGAGGCGGCGGAATTATCGGCGGCATAAGGCGCGGCGACGCTCTTGGTCGAATCCTTGGGGTCGGGTTCGGTCGTGGCCGAGGGCCGGCCGTGGAAATACTTGGCCGAGGCGAAGTTCTGGCCGATCAAGGCCGAGCCGATCACCTTGCCGTCGCCCTCGATCAGGCTGCCATTCGCCTGGTATGGGAAGACAAGTTGGGCGATGCCCGTGATGCCCAAGGGATAGGCGAAACCGGTGATGATCGTCATGACGAAGATCATCATGATGGCGGGACGGAACTCGCGGAACATGGGATCAGGCCTCCTCAGGCGAGCCCGACGGCGGTGACGATAAGATCGATCAGCTTGATGCCGATGAAGGGGGCGATCAGACCGCCACCGCCATAGATCAGAAGATTGTGCCGCAGCACGCTAGCGGCGCCGGCGGGGCGATACTTGACGCCGCGCAGCGACAGCGGGATGAGCGCGATAATGACCAGCGCGTTGAAGATGATCGCCGAGAGGATCGCACTTTCGGGCGAGTGCAGCCGCATCACGTTGAGCGCGCCCAATTGCGGGTAGAAGGCGGCGAACATCGCTGGAATGATGGCGAAATACTTGGCCACGTCATTGGCGATCGAGAAGGTCGTAAGCGCGCCGCGCGTCATCAAGAGCTGCTTGCCGATCTCAACGATCTCGATCAGCTTGGTCGGATCGCTGTCGAGATCGACCATGTTGCCGGCCTCGCGCGCCGCCATCGTGCCGGTGTTCATGGCGACGCCGACATCGGCCTGCGCCAGGGCGGGCGCGTCGTTGGTGCCGTCGCCGCACATGGCGACGAGCTTGCCCTTGCCCTGCTCGTTCCGGATGAGCCCGAGCTTGTCCTCGGGCGTGGCCTGGGCGAGGAAATCGTCGACCCCCGCTTCGGCCGCGATCGCCGCCGCGGTCAGCGGATTGTCGCCGGTGATCATCACGGTGCGGATGCCCATTTGCCGCAGATCGGCGAAGCGGTCGCGGATGCCGCCCTTGACGATGTCCTTCAGATGAATGACGCCGAGAATCCGGTTGTTCTTCGCCACGACCAACGGCGTTCCGCCCGATTTCGAGATGCCCTCGACGATGGACGCGATCTGCGCCGCTTCGGGCACATGCTCGACCGCAAGTGCGGTGCGGCTCGCGCCCGAGGCCGCGGAGCCGCCGTTGAGCTGGCGCACATAGTCGAGAACGGCGTCGACCGCGCCTTTGCGGATGGCATGGCCTTCGACATCGACGCCCGACATGCGCGTCTGGGCCGAGAACGGGATGAAATGCGCCCTGAGCGCGGCCATATCGCGCCCGCGCAACCCGTATTTCTCCTTCGCCAGGACCACGATCGAGCGCCCTTCCGGCGTTTCGTCGCTAAGCGAGGAAAGCTGAGCCGCGTCGGCGAGGTCCATCGCGTCGATACCGGGCAGCGGCACGAAGTCGGTGGCCTGCCGGTTGCCGAGCGTGATCGTGCCGGTCTTGTCGAGCAGCAGCGTGTCGACATCGCCCGCGGCCTCGACGGCGCGGCCGGACATCGCCAGCACGTTGAAGCGCACCAGCCGGTCCATGCCGGCGATGCCGATCGCCGAGAGGAGCGCGCCGATCGTGGTCGGAATGAGGGTCACGAAGAGCGCGATCAGCACCACGGCGGGCACGGCGCCGCCGGCATAGGCGGCAAAGCTGGGGATCGTGACCGTGGCGAAGACGAAGATGAGCGTCATCCCCGCGAGCAAGATGTTGAGCGCGATCTCGTTGGGCGTCTTTTGGCGCACCGCGCCTTCGACCAGCGCAATCATGCGATCGAGAAAGGTCGAGCCTTGCGCCGCGGTGATGCGCAGCACGAGCCAGTCGGAGATGATACGCGTACCACCCGTCACGGCCGAACGGTCGCCGCCGCTCTCGCGAATGACCGGCGCGGATTCCCCGGTGATCGCCGATTCATCGACCGAGGCCACGCCTTGAATCACCTCGCCGTCCGAGGGGATGAGATCGCCGGCCTCGACCAGAACGAGGTCGCCCTTCTTCAGCGCCGCCGCCGCCACGCGCTCGACGTCGCGGCGCGAGGCGTCGGCGAGCTTCTTCGCTTTGGTGTCGCTGCGCATGCGGCGCAGCGTGTCGGCCTGGGCCTTTCCGCGCCGCTCGGCCACGGCCTCGGCGAAATTGGCGAAGAGCACCGTGAACCACAGCCAGGCCGCGATCTGGCCGGAGAACAGCGCGTTCGACTCGAGGACGAGATCGCGGATGAAGAAGATCGTGCTCAACGCCGACACGATCTCGACCACGAACATCACCGGATTCTTGACCATCACACGCGGATCGAGCTTGCGGAAGGCCGCGCGCATCGCCGGCACGACGAGCGTGGGGGCGAGCAACGACTGCGGTTCGGCCTGGCGCTTGCGGGGGCCAGTTTGCGGCGCTTGCGTCGAGGGCGAGGGCATGCTCATGTCAAGGCTTTCTCGGCCGGGCTACTCACGGCGACGCTGCGAAGAGCGTGCCGTGATCCATCGCGATCTGCTCGACGATCGGGCCCAAGGAGATGGCTGGGAAGAAGGTCAGGCCGCCGACGATGAGGATGACGCCGACGAGGAGGCCAACGAAAAGCGGCGCATGGGTCGGGAAGGTCCCAGCGGACGGCGCCAGCAATTTCTTCCGCGCGAGCGAGCCCGCGATCGCCATCATCGGCACGATGAAGATGAAGCGGCCGATCAGCATCGAAGCGGCGATCGTAAGGTTGTAGAAGGGCGTGTTCGCCGCGAGCCCGGCAAAGGCGCTGCCATTGTTGCCGGCGCCGGAACTGAAGGCGTAGAGAATCTCGCTGAAGCCGTGCGGCCCGCCATTGGCGGGACCGGCGAGGCCCGCGGGCACGACCACCGCCAAGGCGGTGAATCCGAGGATCGGCAAGGGAAGGCAGAGCAGCGCGAGGATGCTCATCTTCACCTCCTTCGCCTCGAGCTTCTTGCCGAGATATTCGGGCGTGCGGCCGACCATCAGCCCGGCCACGAACATGGCGACGATGGCGAAGGCGAGAATGCCGTAAAGCCCCGAGCCGACGCCGCCGAAAATGATCTCGCCGAGCTCGATGTTGACGAGCGGCACGGCGCCGCCCAAGGGCGTATAGCTGTCATGCATCGAGTTGACCGAGCCGTTGGAGGCGTCGGTCGTCGCCGTCGCCCAGATCGCGGAATCGGCGATGCCGAAGCGCACCTCCTTGCCTTCCATATTGCCGCCGGCTTGCGTCGCGCTCGCCGCCTGATCGACATGGAAGGGCGCGAAGGCCGGGTTGCCCTTGGCCTCGGACCAATAACAGATGCCGATGCCGAGCAGGAACAGCACACTCATCGCCGCGAAGAGCGCCCAGCCCTGACGCGTGTCGCGCACCATCTTGCCGAAGGTGTAGGTGAGCGCGGCGCTGATCGCGAGGATCGCCCACATCTCGATGAAATTCGTGATCGCGCTCGGATTCTCGAAGGGATGCGCCGAATTGACGTTGAAGAAGCCGCCGCCATTGGTGCCGAGCTGCTTGATGGCGATCTGAGACGCGACCGGTCCCTGCGCGATCACCTGCTTGGCGCCTTCGAGCGTGGTTGCGTCGGTATAGGCATGAAGATCCTGCGGCATGCCGAGCGCGACGAGCACCAAAGCGAGCAGGATCGACAGGGGCAGCAGGATGTAGAGGGTCGATCGCGTCAGATCGACCCAGAAATTGCCGATCGTCTTTGCTTCGCGCCTCGCGAAGCCGCGCACCACAGCAATAGCAATCGCGATGCCGGTCGCGGCCGAGAGGAAATTGTGCACCGTCAAGCCGGTCATCTGCGTCAGATAACTCATGGTGGTCTCGCCGCCATAGCCTTGCCAGTTGGTGTTGGAGACGAAGCTCACGGCCGTGTTGAAGGCCGAGGTCTCGTCGACCGCGCCCATGCCTTGCGGATTGAAAGGCAAAAAGCCTTGCAACCGCTGCAAGCCGTAGAGGGTGACGAAGCCGACGATGCTGAAGAACAGCATCGCGGCGGTATAAACGAGCCAGTTCTGTTCCTTCCTCTCGTCGACGCCGCAGCACCAATAGACCGCGCGCTCGACCGGGCGCAGCACGGGATGGAGGAAGGTCCGCTCGCCTTCGAGGACGCGATACATGAAAAGGCCGAAGGGCTTCACGAAGACAAGAACGAGCGCGAAGTAGATCGCGATCTGAAGCCAGCCATTGAGGGTCATGGGGGTGCTCCGCGCGCCCCGCGTCAGAACCGTTCCGGCTTGATCAGCGCGTAGACGAGATAGGCCGTGATCGCGACGCTCACGAGCCCGCCCAGGACATAATCGAAACTCATCGGCCTACTCCTAGAGATGATCGCAGGCGATGCCGTAGAGCAGCGCGAGCGCGAAGAAGACGACACCGGCGATGATGAGAACGGCATCAAGCATCGCCGCTAGAGATGACCGGGCGCGCATATAAATTCGAGAGCGGAACGATGCCGGCGTTATATAGAGTCCATATAGAGAGGAGGCGGGCATAGAGAGGACGCGGGCGGCCGGAGCGCAGCCCGGTTCCGCCGCCAAGGAAGGAGGCACAATGCGCTATTTGCAGCTGCCGGATGGCGATCGGATTCCGGCCCTGGGTCTTGGCACTTGGCGCATGGGCGAGCGGGCCCACGACGCGGCGGCGGAGATCGCGGCCTTGAAGCTCGGCCTTGATCTCGGCCTTACGCTCATCGACACGGCCGAGATGTATGGCGATGGTGGCGCCGAGGAAATCGTGCGCCAGGCGATCGCCGGATCCCGCGACGAGGTGTTCCTCGTCAGCAAAGTGTTACCGCAGAATGCCGGCCGCAAAGCCGCGATCAAGGCCTGCGAGGCGAGCCTCAAGCGCCTCAGCACCGACCGGCTCGATCTCTATCTCCTCCATTGGCGTGGCAGGGTTCCGCTCGCGGAGACGCTCGAAGCCTTCGCGGCGCTCCAAGCTGCCGGCAAGATCAAGCGCTGGGGCGTGAGCAACTTCGACGTGCAGGACATGACCGAGCTCGGCGCGACCGCCGCTGCTAATCAGGTGCTCTTCAACCTCTCGCGCCGCGGCATCGAGTGGGATTTGCTGCCCTGGTGCCGGGCACGCGGCATCCCGATCATGGCCTATTCCCCGATCGAGCAAGGCCGAATCCTCGGCAACAAGACGCTCGTGCGGCTGGCACGCGAGCGGGGCTGCAGCGCGGCGCAATTGGCGCTGGCCTGGGTGCTCGGTCACGACGGCGTGCTCGCCATCCCGAAGGCGGTCGATCCCGATCATCTGCGCGACGATCGGGCCGCGCTCGATCTCGTCCTCAGCGCCGAGGAGCGCGCCGCGCTCGACGCCGCTTTCCCACCACCGACGCGCGCGAGCGCACTCGATATGCTCTAGGAATTCGCGTGAATCGCCCCCTTGTCATGTCGGCCACGCTGTAGTTTAGTTGTCACAAAGAGCAACCAAGGACATGTACAAAGGGGTTGGCCCGGTGCTGCTCTCGACCTTGCTGCGCCACATCGTCCGTCGCGGGACCTTGAGGGTCTACGACGCTTCGGGCGAGCTGCATCTTTTCTCGGGCGAGCCGTGGCGCACCATCACCATCCGGCTGCATGACGGCCGCGTCGCGCGCGAGCTGCTGCTGAACGGTCGGCTGAAGCTCGGCGAGACCTTCATGGACGGAAGGCTCACCGTCGAGGACGGTAGCGTCTACGATCTCCTCGATTTCTTCGGGCTCAATATGAGCCTCATGCCGCCGCATCTGATGATGCGGATCGGCGACACGGTCGGAAGGCTGTTTCGCATCTTCCAGCAATACAATCCGCTCGGCAAATCGAAGGCCAACG
Organism: Allostellaceae bacterium; assembly: GCA_046706015.1. Classification (GTDB taxonomy): domain Bacteria; phylum Pseudomonadota; class Alphaproteobacteria; order ATCC43930; family CGMCC-115725; genus CAIKMD01. Next base: position 6,689 of record JBJKPV010000333.1, read on the forward strand.
TCGCCCACCACTACGATCTCTCGGACACGCTCTACAGCCTCTTCCTCGACAACGACCGGCAATATTCCTGCGCTTATTTCGCCTCGCCCGACGACACGCTCGAGGAGGCGCAGTCGCGCAAGAAGCGCCATCTCGCCTCGAAGCTCCTGCTCGCGCCGGGCCAGCGCGTGCTCGATATCGGCTCCGGCTGGGGTGGCTTGGCGCTCTATTTGGCGCAGGAATGCGATGTCGAGGTGACGGGCATCACGCTCTCGGTCGAGCAGCTGCGCGTCGCCGAGCGCCGCGCCGCCACGCTCGGCCTCTCCGACCGCGTCACGATCGAGCTCAAGGACTACCGCGAGATGACCGGCCAGTTCGACCGCATCGTCTCGGTCGGCATGTTCGAGCATGTCGGGGTCGTCCAGTATCCCGCCTTCTTCGCCAAAATCCGCGAGATCCTTGCCGATGACGGTATCGCGCTGATCCACTCGATCGGACGTTCGGATGGGCCGGGTTACACCAATGCTTGGCTCCGCAAATACATCTTTCCTGGAGGCTACTCGCCGGCCATCTCCGAGGTCGTGCCGGTTGTCGAGCGCACGGGGCTCTGGATCACCGATATCGAGGTGCTGCGGCTGCACTATGCCGAAACGCTCAAGAATTGGCGGGCGCGCTTTCTCGCCAATCGCGAGCGCGTGCGCGCGCTCTATGACGAGCGTTTCTGCCGCATGTGGGAGTTCTATCTCGCCGCCTCCGAAGTCGCGTTCCGCCGCCAGGGTCACATGAACTTCCAAATGCAGCTGGCCAAGCGCGTCGACAGCGTGCCGATCACCCGCGACTACATGTTCGACACCGAGCGCGCCCGCGAGTCGCGCGCCGCTTGGCAAGCCGCCTGACGCGAGGCGACTCGCCCCCGTGATCCACAGCCTGTGCACCGAATAAAACGTTTCGCGTCGGCGGACCGGTGGTAACATCGCCGCCATGGAAAGCACCGCCTCCAACGTCACGCTGCTACGCGAGAACGATACGCCCTATCGCACGCCGCCGGCCAATCTCGAGGCGGAGCAGGCCTTGCTGGGCGCGATCCTCGTCAACAACGCCGCCTATCACCGCGTCGCCGAGTTCCTGAAGGCCGAGCATTTCGCCGAGAGCGTGCACGGGCGAATTTTTGCTGCGATTGCGAAGCTGATGGAGCGCGGCCAGCTCGCCAACCCGGTGACGCTGAAGAATCTGTTCGATCAGGATGGCGCGCTGCAAGAAATCGGCGGCGCGCAATATCTGGCGCGGCTCGCTGCCTCGGTCGTCACCATCATCAACGCCGAGGATTACGGCCGTACCATCCACGACCTCTTTCTCCGCCGCCAGCTCATCGCGATTGGCGAGGACATCGTCAACGAGGCTTATCAGCACGATCTCGAGCGCCAAGCCGGCCAGCAGATCGAGGGCGCCGAGAAGCGGCTCTTCGATCTCGCCGAGACCGGCCAGTACGAGGGCGGCTTCCGGGCGTTCAGCACCGCGCTCGGCAACGCGATCAGCCAAGCCGAGGCTGCGTTCAAGCGCAGCGGCCGCACCACCGGCGTCTCGACCGGCTTCATCGACATGGACAAGCTTCTGGGCGGGCTGCATCCCTCGGATCTGGTCGTTCTGGCCGGCCGCCCTTCCATGGGCAAGACCGCGCTCGCCACCAATATCGGCTTCAACGCCGCGCGCGCCTATCGCAAGGGCCAGGCGCCAGACGGCCGGACCATCGCCGAGGACGGGGCGGTGATCGGGTTTTTCTCGCTCGAAATGTCGGCCGAGCAATTGGCGACCCGCATCCTCTCCGAGGAATCGGGCGTGCCGTCGAACAACATCCGCAAGGGCGAGGTCAGCCACGAGGATTTCGACCGTTTCGTGCAGGCGAGCCAGCAGCTCGCCTCCGTACCGTTCTTCGTCGACGACACGCCCGCCCTGACCATCGCGGGGCTGCGCACGCGCGCGCGGCGCCTGTTGCGCCAGCAAGGTCTGGGCATGGTCATCGTCGACTATTTGCAGTTGCTGCGCGGCAGCGACCGGAATATGGAGAACCGCGTCCAGGAGATTTCCGAGATCACTCGCGGGCTCAAAGCGCTGGCCAAGGAGCTGAACGTGCCGGTCCTGGCGCTCTCACAGCTCTCGCGCGCCGTCGAGCAGCGCGAGGATCGCCGGCCGATGCTGTCCGATCTGCGCGAATC
>JBJKPV010000334.1:0-6019 GCA_046706015.1 Allostellaceae bacterium
CGAAGATGGTCTGCACCAGGAGCGGCGGCCGGATCAGCTTGCGGTCCAAAAAGTGAGCGAGATTATAGAGATGGCCGACGTCGTAACATTCGAACTCGAAGCGCGTGCCATGAACCTCGCCGAGATCACGAAGAATCCGCTCTATATCCCCGAAGGTATTACGAAAAATGAGATCCTTGGTGCCTTCGAGATAGGGCTTTTCCCAATCGTGCTTGAATTCCTTGTAGCGCCCGAGCATCGGATAGAGCCCGAAATTCATCGAGCCCATATTGAGCGAGCACATTTCCGGCGAGGCTTTCAAGGGCGCTGCGAGGCGTTCTTCGAGCGTCATCTTATGACCGCCGCCGGTGGTGATGTTGATGACGGCGTTGCTCGCCTGCTTGATGCGCGGCAGGAATTGCATGAAGACGCCCGGATCGGGCGTCGGCCGCCCATCCTTCGGGTCGCGCGCATGGAGATGGAGGATGGCGGCGCCCGCCTCGGCCGCGCCGATCGCCTGCGTTGCGACTTCGTCCGGCGTCACCGCCAGATAGGGACTCATGGTCGGGGTGTGAATCGACCCCGTTACCGCACAGGTGATGATGACCTTGCCCGATCGCGCCATCCTGCCCTCCCTCGGCCTGATGGGGCCGGCCGCGCCGGCTCCTTCTTCGTTCCGCTTGTTAGAGCGTTTCGCGGCGGAGGGAAACCGTCAAGCCCGCGCCAGTGGCCTCAGGCGTTCGCGGCGACGAAGTCGCGAATCTTCGGATAGATGACGTTGCGCCAGCGGCTGCCGTTGAAGACGCCGTAATGGCCGACGCCTTGCTGCACGTGATGCGGCTTCTTCGCCTCGGGCAGACCGGTCAGGAGGGCCTTCGCCGCCGCAGTCTGGCCGACCGCGCAGATATCGTCGTTCTCGCCCTCGACCAGGAACACGGCAGTGCGCTCGATCGCGCCCGGTTCGACCAGCCGACCGCGCGAAACGAAAGAGCCATGCGCCAGATCCTGGCGATGGAAAACGCGGTCGATGGTTTGGAGATAGAAATCGGCCGGCAGATCCATCACCGAGGCATATTCGTCGTAAAACTTGCGCGTCGCCGTCGCGCTTTCGCCGTCGCCCTCGACGAGATGGCGGAAGAGCTCGACATGCGCATTGACGTGGCGATCGAGATTCATGCTGAGGAAGCCGGCGAGCTGCAAGAAGCCGGGATAGACGCGGCGGAACGCGCCGGGATGGCGCGCCGGCACCGTATCGATGACATGATGCTCGAGCCATTGCAGGCTGTGCGCCTCGGCGAAGCGGCTCACTTGCGTCGGGTTGGCGCGCGTGTCGATCGGCCCGCCCATGAGCACGATGCTTCTTGGCTGCGCATGCTCGTCCGCCTGGGCCATCAGAGATGTGGCGACCAAGACCGGCACCGAAGGCTGGCACACGGCGACGACATGGAGATCGGGTCCAAATCGGCGCATGAAGGACATCATCAGGTCGATATGATCGTCGAGATCGAATCGGCCATAGCGCAGCGGGACGTTGCGCGCATTGATCCAATCGGTCAGATAAACATCGTGATCGGGCAGCATGGTTTCGACCGTGCCGCGCAGCAGGGTCGCGAAATGGCCCGAAAGCGGCGCCACCAGCAGCACGCGCGGTTGGCTCAGCGCTTTCTCCTTGCGGAAATGCAGCAAGGTGCAAAACGGCGTGTGCGCGACCGCTTCCTCGCGCACCGGCACCGTTTCGCCCGCGATCATGGTCGAGGCGATGCCGAAATCGGGCCGCTGATGCGAGATCCCGGCGCGCGAAATCATCTCGCAGGTCGCGGCGGCATGCCGCAGCAGCGGGTGATCGCGAAACAGCAGCCAAGGATGGTTGAGGAATTCTTGACCGGCGTGAGCGAGCAGTCTCCAAGGTGCGAATGCGTCTCTATGTGCTTGGTATGCCTGATAAATCATGCGTCATATCCTACCCGTGAGAGGAACCGCGATTCCTCCCTGCCGTCACGTTACGCTGATTACGATTTAGGGCGCGCTAACGCCGCCGTGCGAGGCGGCCAGCGCCACCATCAGTTGGCGGGTTCGAAATAACGATCGTCGCGCAAGGTATCAAGCGCGACCGTCTTCATGTCGCTCGGCGCGCCGACGCGGCACAGCCGGACATGCGGTGTCGGCTCCCACGCATAGCGATGGACCGCGCTGACCTCCCACAACAGCGACTTGACGCCGCGCGTGCGAAAACGTTGACCAGCCGCGATACCGTATTCGTCGACCGCCTGGTCACCGGAGTGCCTCTTGAACATCTGAGTCCTCAGCCAAGGGCGAAGGGGTGGATTCGCCGTGGCCATCATAGAAGAGTGGCGGTCGCCGGTCGACGGCAAAGCGACGGGCAAGTGCCAGAATGCCGGTTATGCGACCGCTTCACGCATGCCGCGTATGAAAACGGCCAAGGTGGCCACCGCCAGCACGGCGAAGACCAGAAAGGCGACCGCGACCGACGAATCGGCGATTCCGCCATTGATCAGCGCCCGCGCCGCCTCGACCGCGTAGAAAAACGGGTCGAACCGCGCCATCACCTGGATGATCGGCGGGCCAAAGCTCACCGGCAGCATGATTCCCGAGAGAATCATGGCCGGCAGCACGAAGGTATTGATGATTCCGGCCAAGATTCCACCCTCGCGGATGACCAAAGCGAGTCGGTAGGAGAGCGAGGCCATGCTGATGCCGATCAGGACGATGAGCGCCACGAGCGCTACCGTCCCCGCCGGATTGAGCCGCAGACCGAAGAAGAGAGCACAGAGGATCAGTGCGACGCTCTGGATCACGAGGTTGACCGAGGATTGCAGGATGAAGCCCAGCGCCAGCGCCAGCCGGCTGATCGGGGTCACGCGCAGCCTTTCGAGAAAGCCGGAATCGAGCTTGTCGCGCAGGGTGAAGCCCTCGAAACCGGCGCCGAAGAGCGCGTTCATGATGAGAAGGCCGGGCGCGAAAAACTGAATCGCGTTCTCGCCCGGAAATCCGCGCGACCCGGCGACTCCATTCAAGAGCGGCCCGAACAGCAAAAGGTAAATGATCGGCTGGAACAGCCCGCTCACGCTCCAGAACGGGTTGCGCATGGTGACCCGCAGCTCGTTCATCGCGATGAGATAGGTGTCGCGCATGGGGTCCGCTAATTCTCCATCGCGTCTGACCCGTGCAGGCTGCGGCCGGTCAGCTTCAGGAACACGTCGTCGAGCGAGGGACGCGAGAGATGCACCGATTTCGGCGGGAAATGACCCTGCCCGACGATGCGCAACACGGTCGGAAGCGCCTCGTCGCCGTGATCGACATAGATCTGAAGTGTCGCCCCGCTCTCGTGCCGCTCCAAGATCAGCGCGTTGCCGTCGAGCAGCTGCGAGGCCGCCTTCACCTGGCTGTCGTCGTCGTAGCCGAGCGTGACGATGTCGCCGGCGATCTGCTTCTTGAGCGCGGCGGGCGTACCCAGCGCCACGATCTGGCCGAGATCGACGATTGCGACGCGGTCGCACAGCGCATCGGCCTCTTCGAGATAATGCGTCGTCAAGAAGATCGTCGTGCCGTGCTCGTGGACCGCGCGCACCTCTTCCCACACCCTCGCCCGGCTTTGCGGGTCGAGCCCGGTCGTCGGCTCGTCGAGAAAGAGAAGCTGGGGGGCGTTGATCACGCCCGACGCGAGATCGATGATGCGCCGCTGCCCGCCGGAATAGGTCTCGGCGCGGCGATCGATGAAGGTGCCGATCTTGAGGCGGTCGACCAGAGCATCGATGCGGCGCGCGGCTTCGGCCCGGCTCATGCGATAGAGCTGCGCGTGCAGCAGGAGATTCTCCCGGCCGGTGGCGACCTGCTCCAAGCCCCCCTTCTGCCCGACATAACCGATATGGCGGCGGATCTCGTGCGCCTCGGTCGCGAGATCGAAGCCGGTGACGGTCGCGCGTCCGGCGCTCGGCAGCAGCAAGGTGCAGAGCATGCGCATCGTCGTGCTCTTGCCCGCGCCGTTGGGCCCGAGCAGCCCGAAGATCTCGCCCTCGCCCACCTCGAGATCGAGCGCGCGCACCGCCTCGATGGCGTCTTTCTTGCCCCGGGCGAAGGTCTTCGACAGCTTCTCGGTCCGGATGATCGGCGTCATCGCCTCGAAATCGCGCAAATCGAACGAGAGCGCACAAAATATCAGAAGGCGCGGACGCGACCTATCGCTTTCGCCCGCGCCTTCGCGACAACGCGCTATTTCGGCGTCTGGCGCAGCGGCGGCAGAGACTTGATATAGACAGCGATGGCGCGGCGGTCGGCCTCGGTCAGCGCCGCCGTGCCCTCGACGACATCGGCCATGCCATTGCCCACGAATTCGCCGTTGGGCAGCATGCCAGATTTCAAGACCTCGATCAGCTCCTCGAGCTTCCAGGCGCCGATGCCGTCCTGCTTGTCGGAAGTGATATCGGGCGCGTCATTGCCGTCGGGCCCGTGCGGATTGCCGGCATAGGCGGCGGAACGGTCGAGCGCACCCAAGAAATTGCGCGGCGTATGACATTCCTGGCAATGCGCCACCGCCTCGGCGAGATAGCGGCCGCGATTCCACTCGGCGCTTTGTCCGGCCACGGGCTGCAACGGGCCGGGCCGAAAAAACAACGCGCGCCACGCAAACAACAGAAACCGCCAGCGCAGCAACGGCTTGACGCCCTGCGGCTGCGAATCCTGCGGCACCGGTTTTTGCGCCATCAGATACGCGTAGAGATCGGCGATGTCGCCGTCGCTCATGCCCGTAAACGAGGTATAGGGAAAGGCGGGATACAAATAGCGCCCGCGATCGTCCTTGCCCTCGCGCATGGCACGATGAAAATCCGCCTCGCTCCATCTGCCGATGCCGCCAGCCGGATCGGGCGTGATATTGGGCGCGTAAAAATCGCCGAAGCGCGTCGACAGAGCCGGCCCGCCCGAAAGCGGCGGCGTACCCGCCTTCTTGTCGGTATGACAGCCCCCGCAATCGGCCGTGGCGGCGAGATAGGCGCCGCGCTGAACAGCGGCCTCGTCGGAGGCCCCGGCCGCGGCGTGCAAATCACACAAGATGATGCAGCCGACAAGACCGAGAACAGGGCGGACGCGGCGGAGCGTCATGCCTTTCTCATACAGGAATCGGTAAAAGCCGACCAGCGCGCAAGCGCCGCACGCCCGCTTAGAAAGCGGCGGATCGCGTGCGGCGGATCGGATCAGTCGGGTCTGACAGCGTCGCGGCCTAGCGTCGTCTTTCCAGCGGCGCGCGGAACGCGTTGTGGCACAGCCCATTGCAGCTCCCGCGATAGACCGTCGACATCTCCTTGCCAACCGCTTGCGGATCGCCGGTCTTCACCACCTCGGCGAGTTTAAGTTCCGCCTCGTGCAACTTCGCGGGTGCGGCACGCGCCTCGTCGAGATGCTGCCATAGCTCGGGCTTGGCATGCGTCTTGCCCGGGAACTCGGCCGTGCTGGTGCCCGGCGGGAAGAGAACATCGAATTTGGTTCCCATCTCCGTCGCGAGCGCGAGCAGCTTATCCGCACCGGCAATCGCCGCCTGCCGGTCGCCCTTGCCTTTGACGAAAGCGTTGATCGCGTCGACGGCGTGCTGCTGATCTTCCATGAAGCCAATGCGCGCTTTGATCACCGCTTCCTTGCCGTCTTGTGCCGCTACGGCAGCCGCGCTTGCCGCCGTCACAAGCCCGGCGCACGCTACCAACATCCCCGTTCGAAAAATCCGCGCCATCTGACCCTCGCTCCCTAAACCGCGAGCGATGATATCAGCGCGCCAAAACCGCCGCGTAACGAGCGCGTGAAAGCAACTCATCGTGATCGCGTGCGGCGGCGACGGGTCAGATCAGCCCCAGCTCGAGCTTTGCTTCCTCGGTCATCCGGTCCTTGTCCCAGGGCGGCGACCAAACCAGTTTCACCCCTACATCGTTGACGCCCTCCACCGCGGCGATGGCGTCACGCACTTGGCCGGGCAGCGCGCCCGCCACCGGGCAGGCCGGCGTCGTCAGGGTCATCTCGACGTAGACGATGCCGT
>JBJKPV010000335.1:0-3780 GCA_046706015.1 Allostellaceae bacterium
CGCCTTCCTCCTGAGCCTCGTGCCCGAGGGCGATGCGGCCGGGATCGCGGTGGCGCCCGTGGTGCGGCTTTCGGAGATCGTCATCGACAGCACCGGTGATCTCGTGCGCGCGGTCGAGGCGGCCTCGGGGCTGCCCGGCGGGCAGCGCGCCGACGCCGTCGCCTCGCTGCAGGCGATCGACGCGGTGGCAAATGCCGAGCGCGCCGCCGACAAGGCCGAGCGCGACAGTTTCGCGGCGCTGATGCAAGAAGCGCGCGGCGATGCGCGGCCGCTGGTGCTGGGGCTCGAGATCGCACGCGCGCTCGAGACCGCGACCGACCATCTCTCGCATTCGGCGCTGGCGCTGCGCGACCGCGTGCTCGAGGAGCTTTCGGCATGAGCAGCTACGCGCCGCTCTATATCGGCACGGCCGCGCCTTGCGATGTCGTGACGCCCGAGCGCGCCGGCTCGAAAGCGGCCGAGATCGCGCGGATGAAAAGCCTCGGGCTCAATGTGCCGCCGGCCTTCGTGCTGCCGACCGATCTGTGCGCGCCGCTCAATCGCGGCGAGGATGACGCAATCGTGGCGCTCGCGCGCAGCCTCGCCGAGGGGATCGCGCAGCTCGAAGCCGCGACCGGGCGCCGCTTCGGCGACGATCGCGCGCCGCTGCTCGTCTCGGTGCGCTCGGGCGCGGCGAAATCGATGCCGGGCATGCTCTCGACCGTGCTCGATGTCGGGCTCGTTGCTGCGAGCGTGCGCGGCCTCATCGGCCTCACCGGCAATCCGCGCCTCGCCTGGGACAGTTATCGGCGCTTTATTCAGAACTATGCCGAGACGGTCGAGGGCGCGCCGGCAACGATCTTCGAGCATCGGCTGCAAGCGATGATCCGGGCGGAGAAGGTCGCGGGCGAGAGCGAGCTCGATTCCGAAGCGCTCGAGCGGCTGACGCAAGAGTTTCGTGCGGCGGCCGCGGACGAGATCGGGCGGCCGGTGCCCGAAGCGCCGATGGCGCAGCTCGAAGCGGCCGCGTTAGCCGTCTATCGCTCCTGGGAGGCGCCGCGCGCGCGTCATTATCGCCGGCTCAATCAGCTCGAGGGCCTTGAGGGTACCGCGGTCACGGTGCAAGCGATGGTCTTCGGCAATGCCGGCGGCAAGTCGGGCGCCGGCGTCGCTTTCTCGCGCAACCCGGCGACCGGCGCCAAGGAGCTCTATGTCGATTTCCTGAGCGACGCACAGGGCGAGGACGTGGTCGCGGGGCGGCGCATCCCGGCGGGTGCCGATCTTCTCGCCGCGCGCCTGCCGCTGGCGGCCAAGGAACTCGCGCAGGGCGCGGCGCTGCTCGAGCGCCAATTGCGCGACCTCCAGGATATCGAGTTCACCATCGAGAATGGCCGGCTCTTCTTTCTCCAGACGCGCGCCGCCAAGCGCACGCCGCGCGCCGCTCTGCGCGTGCTGGTCGATTTCGTGCGCGAGGGCGTGCTCGATGCCGAAACGGCGCTGAAGCGCGTCGGCGAGATCGATCTCGATCGCGCCGCGATCACGCGCTTTGCCGCCAAGACGCCGGCCGTGGCGCGCGCGACCTCGGCTTCGCCCGGCGTTGCCACCGGACGCGTCGCCTTCACCAGCGCCCGTGCCGAGGCGCTCGCGGCCAAGAACGAGGCGGTGATCCTGGTGCGGCCCGACACCTCGACCGAGGATTTGGCGGGCTTCGCGGCCGCCGCCGGCATCTTGACCGCTGTGGGCGGGCGCACGGCGCATGCCGCGGTGGTCGCGCGCCAGCTCGGCAAGGTCTGCCTCGTCGGCTGTCGCGCGCTGAAGCTCGACGAGAGCGGCCACGGCGGCGCGATCGGCGATCACATGCTCGCCGAGGGCGATTGGATTTCGCTCGACGGCGAAACCGGCGAGGTGATGCTGGGGCGGCTCGACATCATCGCCGAGGCGCCCAAAGAAGAGCTGGCCGCGATCGAGGAGTGGCGCCACGCCGCGCCGCGCGCCGCTTCCGGCTTCTGAGCGCGGCCGCGCTTCGGCGCCGCCAGGCCCTTGAATCCTGGGCGCCGCCAACCAACATCTTTGGCAACTGTATCCGGGCCCCTCTGGCGAGGACCCCGACATTGGGTCGGGCAACCTCGCGATGTCGGATCACCCGTGTTCCGCGCCGATGTGCCGGAACCGGTCGACGTCGTGGGGCTCGCCGATCCGACGAAACCCCGACAAGACCGGCCGGCTCTCGCGGCGCACACGGTACCAACAAAAGGAACCGTGATGTCGAAGCAACGAGCCAACGGGCGATGGCGCGCAAGGGAAGCGGCGATCATCGCCACATACCGGGAAGATCGCGAAGACGAGGTCTTGGACGCCATCGTTTCGGCGGCGGCGCTGGTCGCGCGCGCCGACGGATGGGTCCAAGAAGTTGAGCGCGGCCAACTGTTCGATTTCCTCGATCGACAAGATTTTCTTTCGGTGGCCACGCGCGAGGACGTGCTGGCGCAGTTCGAGCGCTGCGTTCGCGAGCTGAGGGAGCCCGGCGGGCCGTCGGCCGTGATCGAGCGACTCGGCCGTCATCGGGACAGCCCGACGGCGGCGCTCATTGTCGGGGTCGGCGAGGAAGTCGCCGCCGCCGATTACCGTCTCGATCCGCGCGAAGAGCAGCTCCTGTCGCTTATTCGCGCCGGCCTCGGAGGCAGGACGTTATGACCTCCGCCGTCGAAAGTGGCGCTGCGGCGCTGCTGGTACCTGCCTTGCGCGCGCAGGATCGCGATCACCCTTTGATCGAGCGCTTAATCGATCGCCTGCCGGATCGAATCCAGGCGCCGACGCGCTGGCTGCGGCTTCCGTCATCGCGCTGGGCGCGCGTGCCGGCCGGCGTGTTACTGATCGGCGGCGGCTTCCTCGCCATCCTGCCGCTGCTCGGCCTCTGGATGCTGCCGCTGGGGGTCTTGCTCCTGGCCGAAGACGTGCCGCCGCTGCGGCGCGTGCGCAACCGCATCCTCGAACGCATGGCGCGGCGCCGGCCGCATTGGTTCGCCGCCGATCAATCGACGTTTGCGTCCGATCCCCCGCCGCCGCCAGCGCCGGCGGCCTCTTCCGATACCCACGCTTAGGAGACATCCATGTCCTACAACTCACCTCTCGATCGCGATCTGTCGCATCGCACCGCCTATGGCGAGGGCGCGATCGATCTCGGCCTGCGGCGCCACATGCTGCGGGTCTACAATTTCATGGCCGGCGGCCTCGGCCTGACCGGCGCCGTCGCCTATGCCGCGGTGGCGACCGGCTTCTATCAGCTGATCGCGGGCACGCCCCTGCTGTGGGTGGTGATGCAGGCGCCGCTGGCCGTGGTTCTCTTGCTGAGCTTCCGCATCAATAAGATGAGCGCCGGCGCGGCGCAGACCGCTTTCTGGGGCTACGCCGCGCTGATGGGGCTGTCGCTTGCCGGCATTTTCCTGGTCTATACCGGCACCAGCGTCGCGCGCGTGTTCTTCATCAGCGCCGCGACCTTCGCCGCGATGAGCCTTTACGGCTACACCACGAAGCGCGACCTGTCGCGTTTCGGCTCCTTCCTGTTCATGGGCCTCATCGGCATCGTGCTGGCGAGCCTCGTCAACATCTTCATCGCGTCGAGCGCGCTCCAATTCGCCGTCTCGGTCATCGGCGTCATCGTCTTCACCGGCCTCACGGCCTGGGACACGCAGCGCATCAAGGAGCTCTATCTCGAGAGCGATCCCGGCGACGTGCTGACGAAGAAGGCGGTGATGGGCGCGCTGGCGCTCTATCTCGACTTCATCAACCTGTTCGTGATGC
>JBJKPV010000336.1:0-5967 GCA_046706015.1 Allostellaceae bacterium
ACCTTCGGCATCTCCACCGCGGCCAATTACGCGGCCTCGGGCCTCGTCGAATGGTGGCTCGCGATCGTTTTCATCCTCGGCGGCGCGCTCGGCGGCGTGATCGGCACGCGCAGCGCGCATCTTCTCGCCGCCAAGCGCGGCACGCTCAACATCGTCTTCGCCGCGATCATCGCCCTCGTCGCGGTCTATATGCTGATCCGCAGCCTCGGCGCGATCTAGGCGACTCGGCTCCCACACACGAGATCCCGCCCGCGCGAATTGCCGATTGTCGCGCGCGACATCGCCGCCGCATACTTAGGCGATGCCAAGCCCCGCGCCCGCGCCGCAAATCGCGCTCTTCACCGATTTCGGAATGGCGGGGCCTTATACGGGCCAAATGAAATCCGTGCTTCGTCGCGCGGCGCCCCAAAGCGCGGTGATCGATCTCTTCGCCGACGCACCCGCCGGCAATGTCAAAGCCTGCGCCTATCTGCTCGCCGCCTATGCCGCATGGTTTCCCGCCGGCACGGTGTTTCTTTGCGTGGTCGATCCCGGAGTCGGCGGCGCCCGCGCGCCGCTGATGATCGAGGCGGATGAGCGTTGGTATGTCGGGCCCGATAACGGCCTCTTCGAGCTTGTGCTCCGCCGCGCGGCGACATCGCGTGTCTTCGAGATCACGTGGCGGCCAGAAAGACTCTCGGCGAGCTTTCACGGCCGCGATCTCTTCGCGCCGGTGGCGGGCGCACTCGCGGCCGGCACGCCGCCCGCCGCGCGCACCCATCCGGCGCTGCGCGAGCCGACATGGCCCGACGATCTCGCCGAGATCGTCTATATCGACCATTACGCCAAAGCGTTGATGGGATTGCGCGCGGCCATGATCCCCGAAACCGCCGCGCTCAGCGTCGCCGCGGGAACACGCATCGCGCACGCCGCGACCTTTTCCGCCGCGCCCAAGGGCGCGGCGTTCTGGTACGAGAACTCCAACGGGCTGGCCGAGATAGCCGTCAATCTCGGCCGCGCCGACGCCAAGCTGGGCCTCGCCGTCGGCAGCGCCGTCACGGTCGAGCGCTGAGCGATGCCCGATTTCGCCTTCGAGAGTGAAGCGTCGGGGCTGGTCTGCGGCATCGACGAGGTCGGGCGCGGGCCGCTGGCCGGGCCGGTGGTCGCGGCGGCGGTGATCTTCGAGCGCGGATGCGTGCCCTCGAAGCTGCGTCGCGAGCTCGACGATTCGAAAAAGCTCGCGCCATCGGCGCGCGAAGAGCAAGCGCGCCTCATCGCCCTTTGCGCACGCATCGGCATCGGCGCGGCGAGCGTCGCCGAGATCGACCGCCACAACATCCTTCAGGCGAGCTTCATCGCCATGCGCCGCGCGGTGGCACGGCTGGGCATCACGCCCGATCTGGCGCTGGTCGACGGCAACCGCGCGCCCGCTCTTCCTTGCCCGGCCCGGACCATCATCGGCGGCGACGGCATCTCGCTTTCGATCGCCGCCGCCTCGGTCATCGCCAAGGTCACACGCGACCGGCTGATGCGGGCGCTGGCCGCGCGCTATCGCGGCTATGGCTGGGAGACCAATTTCGGCTATCCGACGGCGGCGCATCGCGCGGCCCTGGCACGGCTCGGCCTCACCCCGCATCACCGGCGCAGCTTTGGACCGTGCCAGCTAAGTCTCGGAATCGACTCCAATTTCTCCGATTAAGCTTTTGACTCTCCAATCTTCTTGACCCCGCGACTCGGCCGGCGCATCCTCGCGAATTCCCAACGGGGGAGACGATGGGGGCATCCGGCGAGCGGCTGGGCTCGGTGATTGAAGGCGATTGCGTGACGGTCATGACGGGGCTCGGCGCGGCCTCGGTCGACGTCGTCTTCGCCGACCCGCCCTACAATCTGCAATTGGCCGGCGACCTGCACCGCCCCGACAACAGCCGGGTCGACGGGGTCGAGGCGGCATGGGACAAATTCGCCGATTTCGCCACCTATGACCGGTTCACGCGCGACTGGCTCCAGGCCACGCGCCGCGTGTTGAAGCCCGAAGGCTCGCTCTGGGTCATCGGCTCCTATCACAACATCTATCGCGTCGGCACGATCCTCCAGGATCTGGGATTCTGGATCTTGAACGACGTGGTCTGGCGCAAGACCAACCCGATGCCGAATTTCCGCGGCAAGCGCTTCACCAACGCGCATGAAACGATGCTGTGGTGCGCCCGCTCGCGCGAGGCGAGCTACACCTTCAACTATCAGGCGATGAAATCGCTCAATGACGGCATCCAGATGCGCAGCGACTGGATGCTGCCGCTCTGCGGCGGCGCCGAGCGCTTAAAGCAGGACGGGCGCAAGGCGCATCCGACGCAAAAGCCCGAGGCGCTCTTGCATCGCGTGCTGCTGGCGAGCTCCAAGCCCGGCGATCTCGTGCTCGATCCCTTCTTCGGCACGGGCACGACGGGCGCCGTCGCGCAACGCCTGGGTCGGCGCTGGCTCGGCATCGAGCGCGATCCAGATTACGCCAAGCTCGCGCGCAAGCGCATCGCCGCGATTAAGACGCTCGAGGCCGAGAATCTCGAGACCACGCCGGAAAAGAGCGCTGCGCCGCGCATCCCCTTCGGCACCTTGATCGAGCGCGGGCTGTTGAAACCGGGCGAGGTGCTGTTCGATGCGCGCCGGCGCTGGACCGCGAAGGTCAGGCCCGACGGCTCGGTGATCTCGGCCGAGTCACGCGGATCGATCCACAAAGTCGCCGCCGAACTCCAGGGCGCGCCGGCCTGCAATGGCTGGGAGTTCTGGCATATTGAGCGCAGCGGCACCTTCATCTCGATCGACGTGCTGCGCCAGCGAGTCCGCGCCGAGATGAACTAACCCGTAGCACAGCGCGCAAGGCGCGCGTCATGCGAAGGATATTAAAGACAACCCCGCGCAGCATAGGCGAGACGCGAATCTTCAGCGTCGCGCCGTCATGCGAAGCGAAATCAAGATCCCGTGGCACAGGCGAGCCGCGAATTAGGCGGCGAGCCGTCGTGCGAAGGATAAAAATCCCCATAGCACAGCGAGCATATGCCTTGAGCGTGCGCACGTCGTGCGAAGCGAAAGCCCGTAGCACAGACGCGACGCGAACCTTTAGCGTCGCGCCGTCATGCGAAGGCTAACTAAGGCTTCCAATTCTCCTTCTTCAACTCGGCCGCGGCCTCCTTGACGAAGCGGAAATCGAAGAAGTGCGAGGGCGGCGGCAGCTTCGCCGGATCGAGGCCGAGCATCTTCGCGCGAACTTTGAGCTCGAGCTCCTGATCCGCGTCCGTCGTCACGGCGGTCGGCGACATGGTCTTGGCGAACCGGTCGTAATTCTCCTCGGCCGCGGTTTGGCTCGCGCCGTGCTTGACCAGCGCCGCCACCGAGACGGCGCGGTTCTGGCGCAGCACGACGAGGCCCTTCATCAGCGCGCGCACGGTGCGGCGCACGAGATCGGGATTGGACGCGATCAGCGCGTCCGAGGTGGCGAAGCCGCCGAACACCATATGCACCTCTTCGTTCAGATCGATCAGCAGGTGCAGCTTGCCGATCTTGCCGGCCTTCTTCATGTCCGCGACCTGGCCCGAATCGATGAGCGCGGCCGGGAAATTGCCGGAGACGATTGCGGCGACGCGGGCGATGCCCGGGCCCATCGGCGTGTAGGAGACGTAATCGTCTGGGAGCCCGCGCTTGGCGAGGATGTAGCGCATCCCGATCTCGCTGGTGTCGCCGCGGCTGATGATGCCGATGGCTTTGCCCTTCAGATCGGCGAGCGTCTTGATCTCGGGCTGGACCCAGAGCTCGAAGGCCGATTGGTCGGAGCCGACGAAAACCGCCTTTAGATGCGCCCCCTTCATGTCGGCGCTGAGCGCGACCGAAGGCGAGCCCGAGAATTGTAGATC
Organism: Allostellaceae bacterium; assembly: GCA_046706015.1. GTDB lineage: Bacteria > Pseudomonadota > Alphaproteobacteria > ATCC43930 > CGMCC-115725 > CAIKMD01. Next base: position 3,882 of record JBJKPV010000336.1, read on the forward strand.
GCCGGCGATGAGCGCGGGCGTGGCGACGCCGCCGCCGGCCTGGACCAACTCGACGTCGATCCCTTCCTGGGCGAAATAGCCCTGGTCGATCCCAACCATCAGCGCGCCGTAATTGACCGTCGGCACGACATAGCTGATGCGGATATGATCGGCCGCGCGCGCGGCGGCGCCGAGCGCGCAGAGAAACACGAATGCGACAGAGATACGCAACAGAAGCGCGGCTTTGCGCCGCGTCATGGATGACACGTTCATGGCCCTTCCTCCCTTGGCCCGCCCATGGTGCCCGAGAGCGCGGGCGGCGACAATGGCCACGTCAGGGCGCGGCGTCGAGGGCGAAAGCGATCACCTTTTTCATAACCGTCGGCAGGGCGTGACGGCCGAGCGCTTGGGGCTCGACCCAGACGCCGTCGGCCTTTGCCGCGTCGCGGCGCGACACGCTTCCGACGAGGATTTCCAATTCGAGATCGAAATGCGTGAAGCTGTGGCGCACCACGCCCGAAAGCCGCCGCCAGCGCGCCGCGACCGGCGCCGCCCTCCGCGCCGTAGCCGGGGTCCACGCCGCCTCGCGCCATTCGCTCGAAGGCACTTCCATCATGCCGCCGAGCAGACCCTTGTCGGGCCGGCGGCGGAGCAGCACCGCGCCGTCCACGCGCACCGCCCAGAAAGCGACGCCGCGGCGCAAGGGCTTCACCGCTTTCTTGCGCCGCGCGGGGAGACTCTCCGCCACCCCGGCGCGGCGCGCGGCGCAGTCCCCGCGCCAAGGACAGAGCACGCATTTGGGCTTCTTGGGCGTGCACAAGGTCGCGCCCAGATCCATCGCGGCTTGCGCGAAATCGCCGGTGCGCGCTTGCGGCATCAAACGCGCGGCGAGGCGGCGCAGTTCCGGCTTCGCCTCGGGCAGCGGCGTCGTCACCTTGAAGAGCCGCGCCACCACGCGTTCGATATTGCCGTCGACCGGCATCGCCGCTTCGTCGAACGCGATCGCGGCGATAGCGGCGGCGGTGTAGGCGCCGATGCCGGACAGCGCGCGCAGCGCGGCCTCGTTGCGCGGGAATTCGCCGCCATGCTCGGCGACGATCGCGCGCGCACAGGCATGGAGATTGCGCGCCCGCGCGTAATAGCCGAGCCCCTGCCAGGCATGCAGCACGTCATCGAGCGGCGCGGCGGCGAGCGCCCGGATATCGGGCCAGCGCGCGAGAAACCGCTCGAAATAAGGACCGACCGTCGCCACCGTGGTCTGCTGCAGCATGATCTCGCTGAGCCAGACGCGATAGGGATCTTGCTTCAAGCCCGGCAGCGCGCGCCATGGCAAAGCGCGGCGATGGCGGTCGTACCAGGCAAGAAGCCGCGCGGCCCGGCTTGCCCCCGGCGCCGCTCGCGGCGGATCGATCAGGATTTGTGACGAAAGTGACATTCGACGGATCGCGCGAGCGAGGTTAGCATGGGCCGCGCCATGGAACGAGGCCAGGAGAAGGGCGGTGACTGACAGGCGCGGCAGCTTGCGCGCGATCGCCGCGGAAATTCCCCGGGTCGCCGGCGCGGCCTTGGGCAAGCGCGGCTTCGGCGAGGCGCAGCTGGTGACGCAATGGGAAGCGGTCATCGGGCCGGAGCTCGCCGGCAAGCTTTCGCCCGAGCGTTTGAGCTTTGCGCGCGGCGAGCGCCGCGACGGCACCTTGCGCTTGCGCGTCGCCTCCGCCTTTGCGCTCGAGGCGCAGCATTTGGAGCCGGTGCTGATCGAGCGCATCAACAGCTTCTTCGGCTATGGCGCCATCGCGCGCATCGTCCTGGTGCAAGGCCCGCCCCCTCATGCGACGCCGCGCCCCGCGCCACCGCGCGCGCTCGCGCCGGAAGAACAGCGCGCGCTCGCCGCGCGGGTGGCGGATGTGCCCGACGAATCGCTGCGCCAAGCGCTCGCCCGGCTCGGCGCCGCGATCCTGGGTGCTCCGCCGCGTTCGCGCTAGGCCCTATTTACATCGTCCTCGCGAGATAGGAGAAAGGCGAGGAGCGTGTCGGGAACACGATCGAGGCTTTCGACGCATCAGAGGCCGATTTTCGTCGTAACCCTTCGGGACGCGCTGATTTTGAC
>JBJKPV010000337.1:0-3693 GCA_046706015.1 Allostellaceae bacterium
GCGAGTACGCAGCCGGCCGAGCCGCCGCCGACGATGATGTAATCGAAAGTCTCTGCCGTCTCCGCCCCGCTCATGGCGTCGAACCGATCGTTGCCGCCATCACCGCGGCGATGTCGTCCATCGAGCGGCGCGCGACATCGAGCATGTTCTGCATGCGCACGAAGCCGTGCGTCACGCCCTGATAGCGCTTGATCCAGACCTTGACGCCCGCGGCCGCGAGCCGCTTGCCGTAGATCTCGGCCTCGTCGCGCAGCACGTCGTATTCGGCGGTCATGATGAGCGCCGGCGGCAGGCCCTTCAATTCGCGCGCGCGCAAGGGCGAGACCAGCGGGTCGGCGCGCTTCGCCTTGTCGCTGTGCAGATAGTGATCGTAGAACCACGCCATATCCGCGGCGGTGAGCACGAGCCCGGTGCCGTAATCGCGGTAGGACGGCGTCTCCATGTCGCAATCGCAGACCGGGTACATCATGATCTGCAGCGCGATCTTGGGGCCCGCCTGGTCGCGCGCGAGCATCGAGCACACCGTGGCGAGATTGCCGCCGGCACTGTCGCCCGCGACCACGACGGGCACATGGAGCTTCGCGGCCTCCTTGGCGCTCCACAACAGCGCGTCGTAGCAATCCTCGATCGGAACGGGGAAGGGATGCTCCGGCGCCAGGCGATAATCGACCAGCACCACGCCCGCGCCGGTCTTCTCGACCAGGACTCGCGCGATGAGATCGCTCTCGTCGATCCCGCCGATGACCCAGCCGCCGCCGTGATAGAAGACGATGAGCGCCTTGGGCGCGGCCTTCGGCATCAGCAGGCGGCCGCGAATTTTTCCCGCGCGCGTCGGCAGATCGACATCCTCGACCTTGCCGACCACCGGCCCGTCGCCGAAGAGCGCGGTGCGCGCCGCCATGAAGCGCCGCGCCTCGTCGGGCGTGGTCTGCGCGATCCCTTTCCAGCCCGACGCCTTCATCCCGTCGAGCATTTTCTGGACGACCGGATGGAGCGGCATCGCCTCTATGCCGCCAGGAAGCGTTCGATCAGCGCCACGACCTCGTCGGTTTTCTCGTAAGGCAGCATGTGTCCCGCGCCTTTGATGATCGTGGTCCGGCCGAGCCGCAGCCCGCGCGCGAAATCCTCGGCGTAGCGCGGCGAGATGAAATTGTCCTTCTCGCCGAAAAGCGCCAAGGTGGAAGCCGCGATGCGCGGCAGGCGCTTGTGCAAACCCTTGTCCGGAATGGGCCAGGTGAACTTCGTGATCGCGGTCAGCGCCTGAGCGACGGCGATGATGCGCTCGGCCTCGCTTTGCGGGCCCGCCTCGTTGGAGCGCCGCGCCGCCATCGCCTCGCGCGCGTCCTTGTCGTGCCAGAGGATGGTCTCGATCTGCATATAGGGCTCGGCGAAGATGTCCATCACCGGATAGGCATCGTTCCACATCCCCACCGGCGCCATCAGGACGAGCTTCTTGGCGCGGCGCGGAAAATGCGCGGCGATCTCGGCGCCGACCATCGCGCCGAAGGAATGACCGACGATGGTCGCGCCCTCGACGCCGAAATGCTCGAGCAGATCGTCGTAATCGAGCGCGAGCTCGTGGATGTTCTCGATCTCCTCGATCTCGGCGAGATCGTTGAAGCCGGGCGCCACCGGCGCGATCACCTTGTGCGTGCGCTCGAGCGCGGCGACCAGCGCGTCGCTCGCATTGACGCCGCCAAGCCCGTGCAGCCAGACGAGCGCCGGTCCGGTGCCGCCGGTATAAACCTGCCACGCCCGCCCGTTGGCGAGCTTGATCGTCTCCGATGTCAGCATGCGCGCCTCAAACCACCGCGGTCAGCGGCGCCGGCTCGGCGATCTTGTCGAGCGTCGTGCTGGGCCACCATTTATCCTCGTACTCGCTGAATTTGTGGCGCAGTTTCGGAATCACTTCCTTGGCGAAGCGGGTGGTGTTGTAGAGCGTCGTCTCCTTCGACATGTTGCCGTATTGGCACAACACCATGAGATGGCCGACATGCATCTTGTCGGCGAGCACGGTCAGCTGCTGCACGATGCTCTCGGGGCTGCCGGCGACGATGTAGCCGCGGGTGATCATTTCCTTCCAGGTCAGGTTCTCGACGTCCTGGCGCCGCGTCGCGCGCGCCACCATGCTCTCGATGCCCGCCCGCATGGTCGGGATCGAGGTATAGCCGGGCGGATTGCCGAAGCCCGGATAGACGTGGAGGCAGCGCGAATAGAAATAGCTCGCGGGACCCGAATAGAGCCGCTCGGCCTCGGCGTCGTTCTCGGCGCAGGCGATGAACTGCAAGAAGCCGCAGCGATAGGGGTTGCGCTCCTTGCCCTTCTTGTCGACCGTCGCCCAGAACCCGTCATTCACCTTCTGGCCGGCGATGTAGCCGAAATAGGAGAGGTTTGCGTAGAGGAAGTCGTTGTCGACGCACCAATCCCAGGTCTCGACGCTGCCGCCGCCCGGGATCCACACCGGCGGATGCGGCTTCTGGATCGGCCGCGGCCACACATTGACGTAGCGCAGCTGCGTGTATTTGCCGTTGAAGGCGAAGGGCTCGGGCTCCTGCCAGGCGCGCAGGACGAGCTTGACGCCCTCGTAATATTTGTCGCGCAGATTGGCCGGCGACTTGCCATAGGCAAAGACCGTGTCCATCGGCGTGCCCACCGGGAAGCCGGCGACCAGCCTTCCGCCCGATATGCAATCGAGCATCGCCATCTCCTCGGCGACGCGGGTGGGCGGATCGTAGAGCGCGACCGAATTGCCCATCACCACCAGCTTGGCGCGCGAGGTGCGCCGCGCCAGCGACCCCGCGATGAGATTGGGCGAGGGCATCAGCCCATAGGCGTTCTGGTGGTGCTCGTTGACGCAGATGCCGTCGAAGCCGACGCTCTCGGCATATTCGAGCTCGTCGAGATAATCGTTGTAGGCGCGGTGGCCGACCTTGGGATCGAACAGGCTCGAAGGCACGTCGACCCAGACCGAGCGGTAATCCGTCTTGAAGTTCTCCGGCAGCTCCGGATAGGGCATCAGATGGAACCAGTGAAACTTCATCGCGTCTCCCCTTGCCTGGCCGATTTGGCGGCCATCATGGCATTAATGCCGGGTCGGCTAAAGGGCTTCGTTGGCCGTGGGCATCGCGCTATGCTCCGGTGAGGAGGAACCGCCATGGCACTGACCGACAGCGATCAACGCCCCAAGGCGCTGCCGCAAAGCGCGCGCGAGGCGATGGAAAAGCTCAATACCGAGGCGGGCGCGCTCAATATCTGGTTGCGCACCCAGGCGAACGCGCCGGCGCAGCGCCCCTGGTTCCGCGATACGGAGTTGGGCATGGAGGGGCAGATCGCCGGCGGGCGGGTGGGCACGGCGCAGATGAAGGCGCAGCCGCATCGCTGGCGCTGGAAGGAGATCTCGCCCTATCTCGACCGCATCGCCGAGATCGCGAAGAACGCCGATGTGCCGCCGATCGAATTCGCCGACCGCCAGCAATTCCTCTTAACCAACCCCGGCTTCGGCGGCAGGCTTCAGGTCACCAGCACGATCCGCTGCGCGATCTCGATCTACAATCCGGGCGACGTGGCGCCGGTGCATGTGCACGCGCCCAATGCCAGCCGCACCATCCTCTCGCCCAAAGGCGGCTATACGACGATCGAGGGCGAGCGCTGCATCGCCGAGCGCGGCGATCTGATCCTGACGCCCAACGGCAC
>JBJKPV010000338.1:0-11507 GCA_046706015.1 Allostellaceae bacterium
CATCGAGATCGCGCGGCAGGCCAAGCTCGTTCGCCAGCACGTTGGCGGTGCCGAGCGGCAAGAGCGCCAGCGGCAGGCCCGAGCGCGCGAGTCCGTTCACCGCCTCGTTGATCGTGCCGTCGCCGCCCGCGACCGCGACCGCGTCGAAGCTTCTCGAATCGGCACCGGCCGCGAGCTCGATCGCGTGCAGCGGCGCCTCGGTATGCACCAGGGTGACTTGTGCTTCGAGCGCGTCCAGCGCCGCCCGCCAACGCGCGAGCTTGCGCGCGGCGCGGCGGCCCGCCGTGGGATTATGGATCACCAACAGCCGACGCGCGCGCCTCGTCGTGTCGTCGCTAGCCCCGCCGGCCATGCTCCCCCGCCATCCGCGCCTCCATACAAGAAGCGCGCGCTCTGCGCCACCGCGGAATGGACAAGAATGCTTGCAAAACAGGAACTTCGCCGATAAATACCGCCGCCGGCACGGGGATTCGCGCCGTGCTATCATGGCGGCGCGAAATTGCCGCCACCCTATTCATGGACACCGCGTCAGATTTGAGCGTCCCAGCCGATTCCAGCGCCCGCGGCGAATTCAGCCACCATACGGCGTCGCTTCTGCGTCGGCTGCTGCGCGAATTCTTGCGCCCGCATCTGGGCCGGATGGCGCTGGCCTTCGTCGCGATGGGCATGGTCGCGGGCGCGACCGCGGCCAATGCCTGGCTGATGCAGCCTTTGCTCGACAAGGTCTTCGTCGAGCGCAACGAGACCCTGCTCCTCGTCATTCCCGGCGCGGTCATCGCCCTCGCGCTGGTGAAAGGCCTGGCGGGCTATGCCCAATCGGTGTGGATGACCACGATCGGGCAGCGCATCGTCGCCAACATCCAGCTGAAGCTCTTCGCCCGGCTGATGCGCGCCGACCTCGCTTATTTCCACGCCAACCCGACCGGAACGCTGGTCTCGCGCTTCACCAACGACGCCGGATTGCTGCGAGGCTGCGCCACCAACGTCATGGCGGGTATCGGCAAGGAGGCCGTGACCGCGGTCTTCCTCGTGGCGCTGATGTTCTATCAGGACTGGCTCTTGGCGCTGATCGCCTTCATCGCCTTTCCGATCGCGTTCCGGCCGATGCAGAAGATCGGACGGCGCATGCGGCACGTCTCGGCCAACACCCAGGTCGAGATCGGCCAGTTCATGACCCTGCTCAATCAGACTTTCCAGGGTGCACGCTACGTCAAGGCCTATGGCATGGAGCCCTACGAGATGTCGCGCGCCGAGCGCATCATCGAGCGGCTCTATCGCCTGGTCGAGCGCGCGCAACGCATCCGCTCGATCTCTTCGCCGATGATGGAGACCCTGGGCGGGATCGCGGTCGCGCTTGTCATTCTTTATGGCGGCCATCAGGTCTTCAGCGGCGCGCGCACAGCCGGTGCGTTCTTTTCCTTCGTCACCGCCTTGCTCCTTGCCTATCAGCCGATCAAGACCCTCGCCAATCTCAATACCAATCTCCAGGAAGGCCTCGCCGCGGCACAGCGCCTTTTCACCGTGCTCGATATCGAGCCCGAGATCCGCGATCGCGACGCCGCGGTGACGCTCAGCGTTGAAGCCGGCCATGTGCGGTTCGAGAATGTGCGCTTTTCCTATGGCGACGGCGCCGAGGCGCTCAGAGGCGTCACGCTCGACATCCCGGCGGGCAAGACGGTCGCGTTGGTCGGCGCCTCGGGGGCGGGCAAATCGACCGTCATGAATCTGATTCCGCGCTTTTACGACGTGAGCGCGGGCGCGGTCTTGGTCGACGGACACGACGTGCGCGACGTGACCTTGGCCTCGCTGCGCGCGGCGATCGGCTTGGTCAGCCAGGAAGTGACCCTCTTCGACGATACCGTGCGCGCCAACATCGCCTATGGCCGCTTCGGCGCAAGCGAGGAAGAGATCGAGGCGGCGGCGCGCGCGGCGGCGGCCGATGATTTCATTCGCGCCCTGCCGCAGGGCTATGACACGCCGGTCGGCGAGCATGGGGTCAAGCTCTCCGGCGGCCAGCGCCAGCGCCTCTCGATCGCGCGTGCGATGCTGAAGAACGCGCCTATTCTGTTGCTCGACGAAGCGACCTCCTCGCTCGACACGGAATCCGAGCGCCAGGTCCAGACCGCGCTCAAGAGCCTGATGCGCGGGCGCACCACCCTCGTCATCGCGCATCGGCTTTCCACCGTGATCGATGCCGACCTTATTTACGCGATCGACCAAGGTTGCGTGGTCGAGTGCGGGACGCATGCCGAGTTGCTGCGCCGCGACGGCGCTTATGCGCGGCTCCACGCGCTGCAATTCCTCGGCGGCGAGATGCCGATGCGCGCGGCCCAGGCGCCGGCGCGGATCTGAGGCATGGGCTTGATCAAGGCGCTGTTGCGCAGCGCGGCCGGCCTGCGGTTCTCATGCTGGCTGGTGCAGGCCTATGTGCGCCTCGTCTATCGCACCGGGCGCTGGACCGTCGACGGCGATTCCTTTCCGCGCGCGATCCGCGCCGCCGGCGGCGCCTTCATTCTCGCCTTCTGGCATGGCCGGCTTTTGATGATGCCGATGGCGTGGCAACGCTTGGCGCCAATGCATATGCTCATCTCCGCCCATGTCGATGGCAGGCTGATCGCCGGCGCGGTGCGCCATTTCGACATCGATTCGGTCGCGGGCTCCTCCAATGACGGCGGCAGCGCTGCGCTGCGCGCGATGGTACGCTGGCTCAAATCGGGCGACTGCGTCGGCATTACGCCCGACGGGCCGGACGGGCCGGCGATGCGCGCGAGCCGCGGCATCGTCGCCGTGGCACGGCTCGCCGCGACGCCGGTCGTGCCGCTGGCTTACGCGACGCGGCGCCGGCGCATTCTCGGCACCTGGGATCGCTTCCATCTCCCCTTTCCCTTCAGCCGAGGCGTCTTCATCTGGGGCGAGCCCATCTCGGTCGCGACGCAACTCGACGAGGCGGGGATGGAAGAGCGCCGCCAGCTTATCGAAGAACAGCTCAACCGGCTCACAGTCGAAGCCGACCGCCGCATGGGACATGAGGCGATCGCGCCCGGGACGATGGACCGCGCCGCCTTGCGCGCGCAGCGGCGTGCGGCGGCCGGACGATGAGCCGGCTTCTCTCGCTCTATCAGGCCGGCACCACCGCGCTCGGGCCCGTGGTCGCGCTCTATCTCGCGAACCGCATGGCGCATGGCAAGGAGGATCGCGAGCGCTTTCCCGAACGCCAGGGCGTGGCGAGCCAGGCGCGGCCCTCGGGGCCGCTCGTCTGGGTCCATGCCGCGAGTAATGGCGAGGCGGTGTCGATGCTCGCCCTCATCGACCGACTACTGGTCGAACGGCCCAAGCTCTCTGTGTTGATCACGACCGGGACGGTGACGTCGGCACGGCTCCTGGCGCATCGCCTGCCCGCCGACCGCGCGCGGCATCAATATGTGCCGGTCGATCGCCCGACCTATGTGCGGCGTTTCCTCGAGCATTGGCGCCCCGATCTCGCGCTTTGGGTCGAATCGGAGCTGTGGCCAAATCTCGTCTCGCAGACCGATCGCGCCGGCATTCCGCTGCTGCTGCTCAATGGCCGCATGTCGCTGCGTTCATTCCGCGGCTGGCAGCGCGTCCCCGGCCTGATCGCGCCCTTGCTCGCCTGCTTCGAATTGTGCCTGGCGCAAGACGAGGTGCAGGCGGAGCGTTTCCGCCGCCTCGGCGCGGCAGCGGCCGCGACGGTTGGCGATCTCAAGACCGCGGCGGCCCCGCTGCCTAACTACGATAACCAACTCGCCCGCATCGCCCCGCGCACGGCGGGGCGACCGCTCTGGCTCGCGGCGAGCACGCATGAGGGCGAGGAGGAAGCCGCGGCGCAGGTTCATCGCGCGTTGCGCGACGCCGCGCCCGGCCTCCTTACCATCATCGCGCCGCGCCATCCGATCCGCGCCGACGAGATCGCCGCCATGCTTCGCCGCAGCGGCCTCGTCGTCGCGCAACGCTCGCAAGGCGATGCGCTCGATCCCGCGACCGATATCTATCTCGCCGACACGCTCGGCGAGCTCGGCCTTTTTTATCGCCTTGCCGGCATCGCCTTCATCGGCGGCTCGCTGACGCCGATCGGCGGGCACAACCCGCTCGAAGCGGCGCTGCTCGATTGCGCCATCCTGCACGGGCCCGATATGAGCAATTGCGCCGCGATGGCGAAAAGCCTCGCCGCCGCGCAGGCCACCATCACGGTCCGCGACGCGGACGAGCTCGCGAGCGCCGTGCGCCATCTGCTCAGCGATCCAGTCGAGCGCGCCGCGCGCGCCGCCGCCGCCGCGGGCATCGCCGCCGATAATCGCGCCGTGCTCGACGCCGTTCTGGCACGCATCGCTCCCTGGCTCGACCGTCTTTCGGCTCATGCTGGAAGCGCCTGAATTCTGGACCAGACCCGGGCTTTTGTCCGGCTTGCTCCTCCCCCTCGCCTGGAGCCACGCGGCGCTGGGTGCAGCGCGGCGGCGTTTGAGCCACGCTTGCCGCGCGAGCGTGCCGGTACTTTGCGTCGGCAATCTCGTCGCTGGGGGCGCCGGCAAGACGCCGGTAAGCTTGAGCCTTGCGCGCCTGCTCGGAAAAGCCGGCCTCGCGCCCCACATTCTGAGCCGCGGCTACGGCGGCAAATTGTCGGGGCCGCTGCGCGTCGACACCCAGCACCACAGCGCCGCCGAGGTCGGCGACGAGCCGCTGTTGCTCGCCGAGGCGGCGCCCACCTGGATCGGGCATGACCGCGTCGCCTCCGCGCGCGCGGCGACGGCTGCCGGCGCGCGGCTTCTCCTCCTCGATGATGGATTCCAGAACCCGACGCTGCATCAAGATCTCGCGCTGGTCGTGATCGATGCCGCCTACGGCCTCGGCAATGGCCGTGTCATGCCGGCGGGACCGTTGCGCGAGCCGGCGGAGGCGGGGCTCGCCCGCGCGGGAGCGGTGGTGCTGATGGGCGACGACCACGCCAAGGCGCCGCTTTGTGACAAGCCCATTTTGCGCGCGCGGCTTGTGCCCCAGGACGCCGCCTGCTTCGCCGGCAAGAAGGTGATCGCCTTTGCCGGCATCGGCCAGCCGAAAAAATTCTTTTCAACACTCACTGATGTCGGCGCCGAGCTTGTGGCGACGCACCCCTTCGCCGATCACCACCCCTATCGCGAGACCGAGCTTGCCCGCTTGGCGGCCGAGGCGAGCGAGCACGGCGCCCTGCTCGCAACCACCGAAAAGGACGCAGTCCGCGTCCCGCCCCCCTGGCGCCAGCACCTCCATGTGCTCAAGGTCGCGGTCGAGTGGCAAGACGAGTCCGCGCTCAAGCGCCTCCTCGCCCCGCTCCTCGCACATTGCGATGGCTGAGAAACGGCCCGGTCTTACCGACTGGATCGAAGGCGCCGGCGCGGCGATCTTGTACGGCTTCTTCCATATCCTGCCGCTCGACTGGGCGTCGGGGCTCGGCGGATTCCTCGCGCGTGTGATAGGCCCGCGTCTCGGCATCAGCAAGCGGGCGCGGATGAATCTGCGCCTCGCGATGCCCGAGCTCTCGCCGGCGGAGGTCGAGCGCGTCGTGCGCGGCATGTGGGACAATCTCGGCCGGGTCTGCGCCGAGTACCCTCATCTGCGCGCCTTTCACGTGTTCGCCGATGACGGGCGCATCGAGCGCAATGACGGCGGCAACATCCTCGGCAGCCATGATCCCAATCGCCGCTTCATCTTCTTCTCGGCGCATTACGGCAATTGGGAAATCGCGATCCGCGCGGCGACGCAAGCGGGCTTTGCCGTGACCGCCGTCTATCGCGCGGCGAACAATCCGGTCGTCGACCGGCTCATCGCCCGGACGCGCGGCACCGATGGTGGCGAGCTCGTGCCCAAGGGTGCCGTCGCCGCCTATAAGGCGTTCGGCGCGTTGCGCGCGGGGCGCGAGCTCTGCATGCTAGTCGATCAGAAGATGAATGATGGCATCGCGGTGCCGTTCTTCGGCCATGACGCGATGACGGCACCGGCGCTGGCGCGGCTGGCGTTGCGCTTCAATTGCGCCGTCGTGCCCGTTCGGGTCGAGCGCATCGGCGGCGCCCATTTCCGGATCACCACCGAGCCCGCGCTCGCTCTGCCGCGTAGCGGCGACGACGCCGCCGATACGCGTGCGCTCATGACCGAGGTCAACCGCGTGATCGAGCGCTGGATCCGCGAGCGGCCGGAGCAATGGTTCTGGCTGCACCGGCGCTGGCCGGATTAATTCCTATTAGGCTTCGCACGACGCCGCCCGGCTCGGTTCGCCGGTCGGCTGTGCTACGCGAGGTCAATCTTCCGGCATCGGGCCGGCAACGAGCACCGGATCGAGCCTCGTCTGAAACCAGCTGATGCCCCAATGAAGATTGGGACCGGTGGCACGGCCGGTAGCGCCGAGCGTGCCGATCACCTGGCCGCGCGCGACCTTCTCGCCGAGCTTCACCTTGAGCGAGGCGAGATGCAGATAGACGCTCGACAGCCCATAGCCGTGATCGATCATCACCGTGCCGCCGGTGAGGAAGAAATCCGGCGCGGCGAGCGTGACCGTGCCGGCGAGGCTCGCCTTGACCGGCGTTCCTTCCGGCGCGGGGATGTCGACGCCCGAATGCGGCGCATGCGGCACGCCGTCGAGGACGCTCTGGCTGCCGAAGATGCCGCTCAACCGGCCGAGCACCGGCCATTGCGGCTTGGCTTCGAAGGCGAGCGCGCGGCTGTCGATGGCGCGCGCGGCGGCGGCTTCCTTCTCTTCGCGCTCGATGCGCGCGAGCACGACGGGGCTGGGGGTCACGGTCTCCTTGGGCAGCCCGTTGATGCGCCGCACGTCCCAATGCCGCGCGACAACCGTGAGATCGCGATGCGCGCGGCTCCCATCGGCGAACACGACATCGAGCGTGGCCTTTGCCGCCGCGTCACGGCCGAAGCCGAAGATGAAACGCCCGTCGGGCGCGACGCGGATCGTCGCGCCGTCAAGACTCACCTTGGCGCCGGGATCGACGCGCCCACGCACCAGCCCGCCCTGCTCCATGGCGCCGTCGAGCTGCAGCGTACCGGCCCGCGCGCCACCGGTCAGCGCGAGAAGCAAGGCCAGCGCCAGCAACGTACCCTGAGGGGATGATCGCGGCTTGCCCTTGGCGCGCTTGGGTGCGCCTTCGGCGGTGGCGAAGACGGTGCCGTCATGGAACTCGATCGCGAGCGCCACGCCCGGCGCCACCGCGCCGACACCGGTCGCGACCTTGCCGTCGACGCGCACGATCGCGTAGCCGCGCTCCAGAACCTGATCGAGAGCGCGGCGGAAAGAACTGAGACGGCCGAAAGCCGATTCGAGAAGCTTCGCCTGACGCTCGACGAGCCGTTCGAGACCGTGGCGCATGCGCGGCGGAAGCACATCGAGCCGCTCACGGGCGCGAGCAAGTGGCGCGTTGAGGAGCGCGGGGCTCATCCGGCTCGCGGCGGCGTCGAGCCGCAAGCGATCGGCGCGAACACGTTGACGCATGGCATTGCCGAGACGCTCCGCGCGATCGTCGAGCCGTTGCGTCGCCGTGCCGATAAGGCTCGCGGGATCGGGCAGGCCACGGCCGAGCCCCATCAGATGCGTGCGACGCTCGCCAAGCCAGCGCGACCAGCCGGTGCCAAGACGCAGCACCTTTGTCTGAAGCTCGGCGAGCAGCTCCGAGCGCACCGGCACGGCCATTTCGGCTGCCGCGGTGGGCGTCGGCGCGCGACGATCCGCGGCGTAATCGATCAAGGTCGTGTCGGTCTCGTGACCCACCGCCGAAATTAGCGGGATCGCCGAGGCCGCGGCGGCGCGCACCACGATCTCTTCGTTGAAGGCCATGAGATCCTCGAGGCTGCCGCCGCCGCGTGCGACGATGAGAAGATCGGGACGCGGCACCGCGCCGCCGGGCGCGAGACGGTTGAAGCCGTCAATTGCCGTCGCGATCTGCACGGCCGCGCCCTCGCCTTGCACCGCAACTGGCCAGACCAGTACGCGACGCGGAAAGCGGTCGGCGAGGCGGTGCAGGATGTCGCGAATCACGGCGCCGGTCGGCGAGGTCACGACGCCGATCACCTCGGGCAGGAAGGGCAGCCGCCGCTTGCGCTCGGCGGCGAAGAGTCCTTCCGCCTCGAGCTTCTTCTTGCGCTCCTCGAGCAGCTTCAACAGTGCGCCGACGCCGGCGAGCTCGACGCTCTCGATCACGAGCTGATATTTCGAGCGTCCGGGATAGGTGGTGAGCCGACCGGTGCAGACCACCTCCATCCCATCCTCGGGCCGAAGCGAGAGGCGTGAAGCGACCGGGCGCCAGATCACGGCGTCGAGTACCGCCTCCTCGTCCTTGAGCGCGAGGTAGCAATGGCCCGAGCTCACGCGCTTGAAGCCCGAAATCTCGCCACGAATGCGCAAATGGGCGAAATTCTGTTCCACCGTGCGTTTGAGCAGCGCCGAAATCTCGCCGACCGAATATTCGGGCAGGTTGCTGCGCAATTCGCTCGCCGGGCCGCTATCGGTCATCACGTGGAAAGCTCGCCTGTCATCGCGGAAAATCGCTTGCGGGATCGCTCATATATCCCGCGCAGCTCGCGCGCAAGCGCGGCGAAGGCGCCGCGCTCAGGCTCTGTGACCAATGAGACGAAAGCTGCTGACCACAGCGGCGAGGATGGCGATCGCCGCGGCGACGGCGAGCGCGATATCCGTGCCCGAACGGAGGGAAAGGCCGAAGACGAGCGCCACCAGCGCCGCGCCGGTGGTCTGCCCCATGAGCCGCGCGGTCCCGAGCATCCCGCTCGCCCCGCCCGAGCGCTCGCGCGGCGCCGCATTGATGATCGCGCGGTTGTTGGGCGATTGAAAGAGGCCGAAGCCGAAGCCGCAGACAGCCATGCGCCAGATGATGTCGATGGCGCCGGCATGAGCGGGCAGCAGCGCCATCAACGCGATGCCCGCGCCGAAGATCGTGAGGCCGATGCCGCCGAGCACGCCGACCGAATAGCGATCGGCAAGCCGGCCGGAGAAGGGCGCGATTACCGCCGTCATCAGCGGCCAGGGCGTCATCAGGAGCCCCGTCTCCACGGCCGAACGGCCGAGCGTTTCTTGAAAATAAAACGGCAGCGCGACATAGGCCATCATCTGGGCGACGAAGGAGCAGACCGAGGTCGCGACCGACATGGCGAAGATCGGAATGCGCATCAGATCGACCGGCAGGAGCGGCCAGGCTTGCGACAATTGACGCCACACCAGCACCGCGCCAAAGCCCAACGCCAGCGCCGCCTCGGCTCCGACGGCGAGCAGCGTCTCGTGATGCGCAATGCCGTCGATCGCGACGATCATCAGACCGAAGGTGAGCGCGCTGAGCGCGGCGCTGATTCCATCGAAGTGATGCGCGCCATGCGGCGTGACCGGCAGCGCGCCGGTGCCCGCCAGCGCCAAGATGCCGAGCGGCACGTTGATCGCGAACAGCCATTCCCAGGAGGTGACCGAGAGGATAGCCGAGGCGACCGTCGGTCCGAGCGCGGCCGAGATCGAGACCACCACGGCGTTGATGCCGATGGCGCGACCGAGCCAGTCGCGCGGATAGATGAAGCGCACCAGCGCGGTGTTGACGCTCAAGATGCCGGCCGCGCCGAAGCCCTGGACGATGCGCGACACGGTGAGCGCGACGAGCGTATGCGAGAGCGCGCAGGCGAGCGAAGCCGCCGTGAAAAGCGCGAGCCCAGCGCGGTAGACGCGGCGATACTGGTAGATCTCGCCCAAAGACGCGAGCGGCAGCAGCGAGATCGTGATCGCCAGCTGATAGGCGTTCACCACCCAGATCGACGAAGCCGGACTCGCGCCCAGATCGCCGGCGATGGTGGGTAGCGCGACATTGGCGATCGAGCTGTCGAGCGTCGAGATTGTCACCGCCAACCCGACCGTGACCATCGCCCAATAGCGCTGCGGGATTGGCAGCCCGTCCTCGCGGACGCGCGCGGGCATCTCGGTATGAGGGGGACGGGTTTCCCGAAGAGGCGAATCCATGGCGATCCGAAGGCTGGACGCGCTGCCGCCGGACCGACAGTGCGCGCGAAGTCGGAGAGCCCAAGAGCGGAGGGGCGAGCGGACCGCGCTCTCCTCATGTGGGAATGGCGCACGCAATGTCCAGGCACGGGACAGCTTGTCGCGGCGCTGGCAAAATCCTCGCCGGTGCTTGCTATGATGCTGGCCGAGCGGCACGAGGGAGCAGCGAATGCGGGTATTGGTGGTGGGATCGGGGGGTCGCGAGCATGCGCTCGCCTGGGCGATCGCCGCCTCGCCGCTCTGCGACGCGCTCTTCTGCGCGCCGGGCAATCCGGGCATCGAAGCCGAAGCCCAGTGCGTGCCGGTGGCCGCAACCGATCTCGCTGGGATCTTGGATCTCTGCCGCCGCGAGCGGATCGATTTTGTCGTGGTCGGGCCCGAAGCGCCACTGGTCGCGGGCCTGGTAGACCGGCTCGAGGATGCCGGCATCGCCGCCTTCGGGCCAAGCGCCAAGGCGGCCGCGCTCGAAGGCTCGAAGGGCTTCACCAAGGACCTTTGCGCCAAATATGGGATTCCCACCGCCGCTTATCGCCGCTTCAGCGATCCGCGCTCGGCCAAGGATTACGCGCGCACGCAAGGCGCGCCGATCGTCGTCAAGGCCGACGGGCTCGCCGCCGGCAAGGGTGTCACCGTGGCCGCGACCTTGGCCGAAGCCGAGGCCGCGATCGACGATGCATTGTCGAGCCATCGCTTCGGCGCGGCCGGCGCCGAGGTGGTGATCGAGGAATTCCTCGAGGGCGAGGAGGCAAGCTTCTTCGCCTTGACCGACGGCAAACACGCGCTGCCCATGGCCTCGGCGCAAGACCACAAGCGCGTCGGCGACGGCGATACCGGCCCCAACACCGGCGGCATGGGCGCCTATTCGCCGGCGCCTTGCGTGACGCCCGAGATCGAGGCGCGGGTGATGGCCGAAATCATCCGCCCGACCTTGGCCGCGATGGCGAAAGAGGGGCGGCCTTACAAGGGCGTGCTCTACGCCGGGCTGATGCTGACGCGCGAGGGGCCGAAGCTCATCGAATACAATGCGCGTTTCGGCGATCCCGAATGCCAGGTGCTGCTGCCGCGCCTCAAAAGCGACCTCCTCCCGGCGCTCTTGGCCACGCGCGACGGGGTGCTCGACGATTTCGATCTGCGCTGGCGCGACCAGGCGGCGCTTTGCGTCGTGATGGCGGCCCAGGGCTATCCCGACAATCCGCAGCGCGGCAGCGAGATCAAAGGATTGGCCGAGGCCGCTTCAAGCGATCCTCTGGTGCAGATCTTCCATGCCGGCACCAAGCGCGCGGGCGGAAAGCTTATCGCCGATGGCGGCCGCGTCTTGAACATCGTCGGAATGGGCGCGACGCTCGAAGAGGCACGCAGGCGCGCCTACGCCACGGTCGAGCGCATCGACTGGCCCGAAGGCTTTTACCGCCGCGATATCGGCTGGCGGGCGCTGAAAGCCTAGAGCCTCTCCTCATGAACC
>JBJKPV010000339.1:0-7195 GCA_046706015.1 Allostellaceae bacterium
CGGTGATGGCGCGCGACCTCGGCTTTCCGGCCAAGGATCTCGGCCCCATCTTCAGCGCCGGCCTCTTGGGCCTGACCTTGGGCGCGATCTTCTTCGGCATGCTGGCCGACAAATTGGGCCGCAAGCAGATGATCATCTGGCCGATCGCGATCTTCGGCGTGTTCTCGCTGCTGACGCCGATGGGACATTCGGTGCAGAGCCTCATCATCCTGCGCGTGCTGGCGGGCTTCGGGCTGGGCGGCACGCTCCCCAACGTCACCGCCTATGTGCTCGAATATGCGCCGCACCGGATGCGTTCGCTCCTCGTCAACAGCACCGGCGCCTTCTTCGCCTTCGGCTCGATCATCGCCGGCAATCTCGCCAAATGGCTGATCCCGACCTTCGGCTGGCAGTCGACCTTCTATGTCGGCGGCGTGGTGCCGCTGCTCTTCATCGTCATCGTCGCTTTCTTCCTGCCGGAATCGGTGCGCTTTCTGCTGCTCTCGGGCAAGGCGATGGAGCGCGCCGCGGGGATCATGCGGCGCATGGTGCCGGAGCGGAAATTCGCCGCCGGCGCGCGCTTCTCGCTCGAGCCGCAGCTCCACGGCATCACGGTGAAGCACCTCTTCACCGAGGGCCGCGCCTATCCGACGATCCTCCTCTGGATCGCCTTCGTCATGAATCTCTTCATCCTGGTCTACATGATCTTCTGGATGCCGACTTTGCTGCGCCAGGCCGGGCAGCCGCTCAACGTCGCGATCACGGTGACGATCGCCTACGGCATCGGCGGGATCGTCGGTGGGCTGGGCACGGGCTGGATTGCCGACCGCATCGGCTCCCTGCCCCGGGTGCTGGCCTTCTCCTATTTCGGCGCGGCGATCTTCATCGCGGTCGCCGCCTTCTCGGTGCACAACACGCCGGTTCTCTACGTCGCGATGTTCCTCACCGGCTGCAGCATCAATGGCGGCCAGCCCTGTCTCAACACCATCTCGGCGATCTTCTACCCGACCGCGATCCGGGCGACCGGCATCGGCTGGGCCTTGGGCGTCGGGCGCATCGGCGCGGTGATCGGGCCGCTGATCGGCGGGCTGCTGGTGGGCGCGCATTTCGCCATTCCGACGGTGATCCTCGCCAATATCCTGCCGGCGCTCATCGCCGCGGTCGCGATCGTCCTCTTCCAGGCCCGCCACGCCGCCCAGACCGCCGGCGCCAAGCCGGCGGTTCAGCTCGTGCGCTGACACGCGGCAGGAGAAGAGATGCCCGAATGGGGGGTGCGCGGCATCGCGCAACCCCCTGTTCCTAAAAAACATTTCACAAAAAACCTGGGGCACAGGCCAACGAATGGGTTCATATTATTGACGCCCTCGCCTTTGTGCGAGGCGCCACGCGCAGTTGACTGCCGGCCATCGCAAGATGGCCGGCTTTTTTTCTTCGCGCACGCGTGGAAGTCGCGCGTTATTGACCTTTTGCGATCCCCTGCTCCACCGGCGGGGATCGCTATTGCAGCTTGAAACCGAGCAAGGGCTCGAGCGCCGCCGCCGGCAGGAGGTTGAGCCCCTTGGGCGGTAGGAACAGCGCCTTCGCCTGCGGCGCCTCCTCGACATGGCTCAACACCATGGCAATGCGGGTCTTATGCCCGTGCGGCGCCGTCACCGTGCCGTCGAGCTTCATGACCACGCCGCGGCGGCTGATCCACAGGAATCCGGCCGCGCGGCTGCCATCGGGCGCGCGGCGCGCGATGCGATAGCGCGTGGTTTCGACCCCGTCGATCACGGCGCTTCCCTCTTGCTCGCGCGGCGCCGCCGGATCGTTCAAGGCCACGAGCAGCGCCGGCAGCTTGAAGCTGACCATGGTCTTGACCAGCGGCAGGATCACCAGCCCCGATTCGGCGCGATCGTCGATCAGGAATACGTCGTCCATGCCGAGGAGGATCTGCTCGTGCCGCTCATGGCCGGGCACGTGAAACACCTTGCCGGTATAGCTGCGCCCATCGACCGTGACGGTGCGCGTGGCGCTATAGGAGACGGGCGCATCGAAGAGGCCCGCGGCTTGCGCCGGCAAGGCGAGGACCACGCCCAGAAGAGCGAGCACGAATCGGCAATATCTCGGCACGGAAAACCTCGGCGTTCGATCGGATGGAGGGTGAATGTGCGGGGCCCGACTCAGCGGCTGCGCGGGATCGACCAGCAACTGCGCACCGCCTGCATGCCGATCTTCGGATAATAGGTCTCGGCCGCGGGCGCCGCGACTAGGATGAGCGTGGCTGCGTCGCCCGCCCGCGCTCGCGTCTCCGTGATGAGGCGCCGGCCAATGCCGCGGCGCTGATAATCGCCGTCCACCGCCAAATCCGAGAGATAGCAGCAATAGGCGAAATCGCTCACGGCGCGCGCGATGCCGACGAGCCGGCCCTCATCGCGCGCCGTGATAACGATGTCGGCGTGGCGCAGCATGGTCTGGAGCCGCGCGAGATCCTCCGCCGGGCGCCGCGCCGCGAGGCCCGAGGCGATCAAAATATCGCGGAACTCGCGCGCCGAAAGCTCCGGCTCTTCGGCAAATGAGATCGGCATGGCGCTCCGTTGCTGACACGACGCGACGCGGCACACTATAGCGCCTCGACGCCCCATGCGCTCGCCCCGGATTGCAATCGGCGCGACGGTGTCAAAGCCGGACCGGCATGTTAGACTCCGCGTGCCGCATCGATAGAGGAAGCCACCGAGGAGAGTCGCCGCATGCCCGGCCGGATCGAAGCCAAACTGACATCGCTCAAGATCGAGCTGCCCAACGCGGCGGCGCCGATGGCGAATTACGTGCCGGCGGTGCGCGCCGGCAACCTCCTCTTCGTCTCGGGCCAGATCTGCCAATGGAACGGCGAGCGGCGTTTCACCGGCAAGCTCGGCGCTGAGATCAGCCTCGAGGACGGCAAGGCGGCGGCGCGGCTGTGCGGCTTGAACCTCCTGGCGCAGGCCAAGCGCGCGCTCGACGGCGATCTCGACCGCATCGTCCGCGTCGTGCGGCTGGGCGGTTTCGTCAACGCCGTGCCCGGCTTCACCGACCAGCCGCAGGTCGTCAACGGCGCCTCCGATCTGATGGTCGAGGTGTTCGGCGATGCCGGGCGCCATGCCCGCGCCGCGGTCGGGGTCGGCTCCTTGCCCGGCGGCGCCGCGGTCGAGGTCGATGCGATCTTCGAGGTGGCGTGAATGAGCCGCGCCTTCGGGCGAGCGAGGTGAGACCGCGATGGCCGATGGCGGCGAGCGTCTGAGCCTTCGCATCATCGACGATCTGTCGCGCGTGCCGGCGGCGCAATGGGATGCCTGCGCCGGCCCCGACAATCCTTTCGTCTGCCACGCCTTCCTCCAAGCGCTCGAGGAATCGGGCTCGGCCACGCGCGAGACCGGCTGGCTGCCGCAGCATCTCCTGCTCGAAGACGCGGGAAAGCGCGTGATCGGCGCGGTGCCGATGTATCTGAAGAGCCATTCCTATGGCGAATACATCTTCGATCACGGCTGGGCTTCGGCCTATGAGCGTGCCGGCGGGCGCTATTACCCCAAGCTCTTGGCCGCCGTGCCCTTCACCCCGGCGACCGGCCCGCGCCTGTTGCTCCATCCCGAAGCGCCTTCCGATGCCGCCGAGTATCTGGTCGCGGCGATGGTCGAGGTCGCGCGCCAGCGTAAGGTCTCCTCGCTTCACGTCAACTTCCCGCCCCAGGCGCAATGGGAATTGCTCGGCCGCCACGGCTTCCTGCAGCGCATGGGCCGCCAGTTCCATTGGGAGAACGACAACTACAAGAGCTTCGACGATTTCCTCGAAGCGCTCAATTCGCGCAAACGCAAGCAGATAAGGCGCGAGCGCCGCGACGCGCTCGAAGGCGGGCTCGAGATCGAGACCTTGACCGGCAGCGATCTAAGACCTGAGCATTGGGATGCGTTCTTCCGCTTCTATATGTCGACCTCGGACCGCAAATGGGGCTCGGCCTATCTGACGCGCGACTTCTTCGACCTCATCCATCAGCGCATCCCGGAAAAGATCGTGCTGGTGATGACGAAGAAGAACGGGCGCTACGTCGCCGGCGCGCTCAACCTCGTCGGCAGCGACACGCTGTTCGGCCGCAATTGGGGCTGCATCGGCGATTTCCCCTTCCTTCATTTCGAGGTCTGCTATTACCGCGCGATCGATTTCGCCATCGCGCGCGGCTTGAAGCGCGTCGAGGCCGGCGCGCAAGGCCAGCACAAGATCCAGCGCGGCTATCTCCCCTCGCCCACCTACAGCGCGCATTGGATCCGCGATCCGGGCTTCGCCGAGGCGGTGGCCGATTTCTGCCGCCGTGAGCGCCGCGCGATCGAGAACGAGATGGAAGAGCTCGAAGAAGGCCTCTCGCCCTTCAAATGCCAGGCCGAATAGGCGCCGGTTCGTCGATCGGACGAAAACGGCGCGCTCTACGCGGCCCGCGCATCCTGGCGGATCATGTCCGCCCCCTTCTCGGCGATCATGATCACCGGGGCATTGGTGTTGCCGGTGGTCAAGGTCGGCATCACCGCGGCGTCGATCACGCGCAAGCCGTCAACGCCGCGCACCCGCAGGCGTGAATCGACCACCGCGCCCGGGTCTTCGCCCATCCGGCACGTGCCGACCGGATGGAACACGGTGCCGCCGGCGCGGCGCGTGAAGTCCGCGAGCCGCTCCGCGTCCGTGACGTCGCTACCGGGCTCGGTCTCCTCGACCACGAAGCGTGCCATGGAAGGCTGCCGGAAGATGCGCCGCGCGATGGCGATCCCGGCGAGCGTCGCCGGCATGTCGCCCGGCGCGGAGAAGTAGTTCGGTACGATCATCGGCTTCTCCATCGGATCAGCGGAGCGCGCCGCCACGAAGCCGCGGCTGTCCGGGCGCGTGACGCAGACCGACACCGTCACCCCCGGCTTGCGCTCGAACCGGCCGGGCTTGGCGCTATCCCAGGAGAGTGGGGTGAACATGATCTGCAGGTCGGGGCTGGCCAGCGCGTCGCGGCTGCGGCAGAACACGCTGGCGGTGCTCGCCCCCGAGCCGAGCACGCCGCTGCCGTCATAGAGCCAGGCCAGAGCTTCCCTCACCGCCCGCCAGCCGCGGGTGAGCTGGTTGATGGTGATCGTATCGCGCAGCCGGAAGGTTAGCCGGGCAGCGTAATGGTCGGAGAGGTTGCGGCCGACATTGGGAGAGGCCGCGCGCAGCTTCACGCCGATCGCCGCCAGATGGTCGGGGTCGCCGATCCCCGATAGTTGCAGCAGTTGCGGCGAGTTGATCGCGCCGCCGCACAGGATCACCTCGCGCCGCGCCGTGACCCTATGCTCGCCGCCGCGCTGGCGCAGGGTGACGCCGGTGCAGCGCCTTCCTTCGAAGGTCAGGGCGGTGGCAGTGGCGTCGGTCATCACGGTGAGGTTGCGGCGCTTCCTCGCCTCGGCCAGATAAGTGGCGGCGGTCGAGGCACGCAGCCGGCCGCGCCGGGTCATCTGGGAATAGCCGACGCCCTCGCCCGCCAGCGCGTTGAAATCGTGGAGCCGGTAACCGGCCTCCTGGGCGGCGGCGACGAACTGGTCGGTCACGGCGAGCGGCGCCTTGTCGTCCTCCACCGGAAGCGGGCCGCCGACGCCGCGCAGCCTTGCGTCGCCGCCGGGACGGTGCTCCATCTTGATGAAATAGGGCAGCACATCGGCGTAACTCCAGCCGCGGCAGCCCATCTGGGCCCAGCCATCGAAATCGGCCGCGTTGCCGCGCACGAAGTTGAACCCGTTGATCGAGGAGGAGCCACCCAGCACCTTGCCGCGCGGCCAAGGCAGCGAGCGACCGCCGAGGCCGGAATCGGGCTCCGTCCGGTAGCCCCAATCGACCAGCCCCTTGGTCAGCAGTCGCCGGCTTCCCGCCGGGATATGGATGAAGATGCTTCTGTCGCTCGGCCCGGCCTCGATCAGCGCCACCGTCCGGTCGGAATCTTCGGACAGGCGCGCCGCCACCACGCAGCCGGCCGAGCCGGCCCCCACCACGACGTAGTCCGCCTCCATGCTCCCCTCTCGTCAGGCGGCGAAGCGCGGAACCAAAGCCGCCGCCTTGCCGCTCTCGACCGCACACCGCGACTCGGGCGAGAGCGTGCGGCCCTGATCGACAGCTCGGATCATTGCCCCGGTGACCCGGCTCGAGCCGTAAACCGACATTTCCCGGATAGACGGCGCATCCGCCTTTGCCTCACGGCAGGATAGCCGGATTCCGGACGAGTGGCGTGGTTTCGAAATTCGCCCCGTCTCGATATCGGCTCCCGGCGAATTTCGGAATCGGGACACTAATCTTAAGACCGCGCAGCAGCGCGATCGAGAACGAGATGGAAGAGCTCGAAGAAGGCCGCTCGACCTTCAAGTCGGCGCCGGCCTCTCGACCGGGCGGAAACGCGGGCGATCGTAACCCGTTCTTAAGAAAGAACGGCAATTAACGGTTGCCGCAATAATCGGCGTTATGCTCGCGTCGGTAGCAGCGCATGGCCGGACAAGACGCGCATAACCTCTCGCTGGTGCTCGATCCCGCCGAGCTCGCGCCCGAGCTTGGCGCGTTCAAGGCCTATTGGAACGAGAAGCGCGGAACCCGCGCCATGCCGCGGCGCGCCGAAATCGACCCGGTCGAGCTGCGCGCGCATCTTCCCTGTATCGGGCTCGTCGACGTGGTGGATGACGGCAGTGATTTCCGTTTCCGTCTGCTGGGCACCGAATTCGCGCGCCTCTTCGGCCGCGACAGTACCGGCAAGACTCTGACCGAGGTCTATGGCGCGGGCGATCCCGAGGTGCTGCGCTGGATGACGGCGAGCTACGCCGAGGTGCTGCGCACGCGGCGGCCGGTGCTGCGTATCGGCACGATGCGCGCAGTGCAGAAGGACTTCATCCGCTGCGATTCGTTGCTGTTACCGCTCTCGGAGGATGGCGAGCGGGTCAACATGATCCTGGGACGCACGCTCTTCCGCATCGAAGATTGAGTCGCCGGAGGCGAGGATGGCGCGATAAGGAACAGCCTGCCCATTTTCGCGCTAGTGGTCCGATTCCAACATTCGCATCGCGCCTGCGCCAGGTATTTTTGCGAATGTTGGAATCAAAAGACCACTAGCAACTATAGGATTCTAGTGGAGTTTTGGTTTTGACCATCGGTTTCGATTCGCGCGCCAAGCAGGGTTGCCAATGTCCAAACCACGCCACAAGGTTTGCCACTA
>JBJKPV010000340.1:0-7889 GCA_046706015.1 Allostellaceae bacterium
CTGGTCTATCTGGGGAGCGGCATCGCGTGGATCCTCTACTGCTTCCGCCGGAAGCCGACGGCGATCGAGCAGGTCCGCGCCGATCTCGAGCGCAGCCACACCCGCTTCGAGGACGCTGTTGCGTGAGGCAGATGCTCCATGAAGCATGAATAGCCCCGACCCTTGCCATCCGGCGTCTAATCGTCCTGGCGTCGGGTGGCAAGCGGGGCTCGCCTCTTCTCTCAAGCCATAAGGTGCTTCCGCGATGTCCGCCAAAGTCGAAGAGATTTGTTCCTTTCCCGTGAAGGGCGCGCGCGGCCAGCGTCCGACGTCGCTGCGCATCGACCCCGCCCTTGGCGTCGTCGGCGACCGGCGCTTCGCCATCAAGCGCACGTTCCGCCAAGGCAATGGCTGGGCGCCGAAGATCCATTTCCGCGTCTGCTGGAACACGCCCGAAATGGCCGCGCAGACGCCGGAATATGCGGACGGCACGCCGAGTTCGGCGTGGTTGAGGCAGGTCGCCACGGCGCTCGGCGAGAAGGAAATCGAGACGGTCGACACGAAAAACGCATTCAACATGGTCGACACCGATCCAGACGAATGCGGCCCGACGATCTCGTTCCTCAACCTCGCCTCGGTGCGCGCGCTCGCGGCCGAAACCGGCTGGACGATCGATCCCGACCGGTTCCGGATGAATGTCTGGTTCGACGACGGCGAGCCCTTCTCCGAGCTCGACTGGGCGGACAACTATCCGGGCCAGCGCGAGTTTCTGGTCGGCGACCTCCGGCTGCGCGTTCAGGATGCGTGCGAGCGCTGCCAGGCGATCGAGGCCAATCCCGCGACCGGCGAGCGCGATCTACCGGTGCTCGAGGCGCTCGCAGCGCTGCTGAAGAAACGCGGCTATCGCGGCTCGCCGCAGCGCGGTGTCTTCGAGGTCATGGGCTTCCTGGCGACGCCGCTCGGGGCCGACACCATCACGCGGGGCCAGGCAATCCGGCTCGTCTAGCGAGACGCACTTGGCGGAGCCGTTCCGCGTCGCCAGTATCGCTGTCATGGATTCGCTTACCGCCTTCGGCCTCTTCGCCGTCACAGCGATGCTCGTCTGCTACGCGTTCGAAGATCGCAGCCGCTGGTTCATCCTCGCCTTTGCCGTGTCTTGCGCGCTTGGCTCAATCTACGGCTTTCTGCAGGGCGCTTGGCCTTTCGGCCTGGTCGAGGCGATCTGGAGTCTCGTTGCGCTGCGGCGCTGGGCTCAGGCCGGCGTCGTCTCGACGTAGCGCGGGAACACGCCTTCGGGCTTGGGCAAGGGCGTGCCGGGCGCGAGCGGCGTGGCGAGCGCGGCGAAATCACGCTGATCGGGCGCGACCGCAAGCTGATCGAGCAGCTTGGCCGACGCCGCCGGCATCACCGGCTGCACCAGGATCGCGAGATGCCGGATCACTTGCGTCAGCACGTAGAGCACCGTGTTCATCCGCGCCGGGTCGCTCTTGCGCAAGGTCCAGGGCGCGTATTCGTCGATATAGCGATCGCTCGCGGCAATGACCTGCCAGATTGCTTCGAGCGCGCGGTGGAAGCCCTGCTCGGCATATTCTCGGCGCAGCGACGGCAGCAGATCTTGTACCGCCTTCAGCAGCGTTTCGTCGGCCGGCAGCAGCTCGCTCGGCGTCGGTATCGCGGCGCTGGCGTTCTTGTTGATGAAGCTCAAAACGCGCTGCGCCAGATTGCCGAGGCCATTGGCGAGATCGCCGTTGATGCGATTGACCATGGCGCGATGCGAGAAATCGCCGTCGCTGCCGAAAGGCAGTTCGCGCAGCATGAAATAGCGCACCGCGTCGACGCCGTATTCGTCGACGAGCTGCTTGGGCGCGATGAAATTGCCGAGCGACTTCGACATCTTCTGGCCTTCGACCGTCCACCAGCCGTGCCCGAAGACGCGTTTCGGCAAAGCCACGCCGGCGGCGGCGAGAAAGGCCGGCCAATAGACGCAGTGAAAGCGGATGATGTCCTTGCCCACCATGTGCAGATCGGCGGGCCAGAAGATGCGATAGTCCGCGGCGTTTTCATCCGGATAGCCGACCGCGGTGATGTAGTTAGTGAGCGCGTCGAGCCAGACATACATGACGTGCTTTTCGTCGTCCGGTACCGGCACGCCCCATTTGAAGCTGGTGCGCGAGATCGAGAGATCGCGCAGCTCGCCCTTGACGAAGCTCACCACCTCGTTGCGGCGCGCGGCAGGCGCGATGAAATCGGGATGCGCCTCGTAATAGGCGAGCAGCCAGTCCTGCCAGTCTGAGAGGCGGAAGAAATAGCTCGGCTCCTCGACCCATTCGACCTCGGCGCCCGAAGGCGCGCGCTTGACGCCGTCGGCGCCGGTCGTGAGCTCGTCCTCGCCATAGAAGGCCTCGTCGCGCACCGCGTACCAGCCGGCATATTTGCCGAGATAGATGTTGTCGCGACCCTTCGGGGACTTGTTCGCCGCGATCGCACGCCAGATCGCCTGGCTCGAGCGGACATGGCGCGGCTCGGTTGTGCGGATGAATTGATCGTTGCTGATATTCATCAGCACGTTCATGGCGCGGAAATTCTCCGAGACGCGATCGCAGAATTCCTGCGGCTCGACGCCGGCCGCGCGCGCCGATTTGTCGACCTTCTGCCCGTGTTCGTCAGTGCCGGTCAGGAACATGACCCGGCGCCCGTCGAGGCGCATGAAGCGCGCCAAGGCGTCCACCGCCACGGTCGTATAGGCGTGACCGATATGCGGCGAATCGTTGACGTAATAGATCGGCGTCGTGACGTAAAAGGGCTGGCCTGCGGCCATCTTGACTCCTTGAGCGATCGCTTGCGGCGCGCC
The DNA here is from genome assembly GCA_046706015.1 of Allostellaceae bacterium. Taxonomy (GTDB): domain Bacteria; phylum Pseudomonadota; class Alphaproteobacteria; order ATCC43930; family CGMCC-115725; genus CAIKMD01. The sequence continues at coordinate 2,831 of JBJKPV010000340.1, forward strand.
TCTAGCGCGCCGCCTCTTCGAGGGCGAAAAAGGCGCTCAGCACGACCTGCTTGCGGTCGAGATTGATGCCTTCCGCCTGAGCAAAGAGATGGGTGAGCTTTTCCCATACCTCCACCCAGCGATCAAGGCCACGCCCCGCCGCGAGCCGCCGCATGGCGCGCTCTTCTTCGGGTGAGGCTGCCCCCCTGCCGCCGGCGGCGAAGCCGACGAGCCGCGCCAGCCAGCCGGAAAGAAGTTCGGCCAAAAGCGCGAAAGCGTCTTCGGCGCCGGGCCGGGCGACGCGGTCGGCGAAGCTGTGCAGTTCCTCCATATCGACTTGAGGAAGGTTCGATAACATATTGGATATATTATTATATAGACTGACGCCACCACTCTCGGCAAGGTCGAGGGCGCGGCCGATGCTGCCCTCACCCAGCGCGGTCAGCACGGCACGATCCCCCGCCTCCAGATCGGGCCGGTAGAGCTCGAGCAATTGCGCCACCAGCGGATCGCTCAGCGCCTTCAGGGCCAAACTCCGGCAGCGCGAGCGGATGGTCGGCAGCAAGCGGCCGGGATTGTCGCTGACGAGGAGCAGGATCGCGCGCTTCGGCGGCTCTTCGAGGATCTTCAACAGGCTGTTGGCGGCGTGGACGTTCATCGCGTCGGAACCATCGACGATGACGACACGCCAGCCGCCTTGTCCCGAGGTGAGATGCAGGAAATCGGCGACGCCGCGGGCCTCGTCGGCGATGATCTCGCGCCGCTGACGTTTGCGCCGCGGATCGACGCCGCGCTCGACTACCAAAAGATCGGGATGCGCCCCCGACGCGACGAGACGAAAGGCCGGATGCGTCGGCGCGACCGTCAGCGCGGTCGCCGGCGCGGCCAGCAATCCGCCAGTACTGCCCGCCTCGGCCAGGAGAAAGCGGGCGAAACGATATGCGAGGCTCGCCTTGCCGATGCCGCGCGGTCCGGTCAAAAGCCAGGCATGCGACAGCCGCCCCGAGTGATAGGCTTGGAGCAGCGCGGCCTCGGCCGCCTCATGCCCGACCAGGCGCGTATTCTCGCGCGGCGTCGGCACCACGGGCGCGGCGGCGCGCGTTTCTTCGTCGGCCTCGATCGTATCGTCTTTGGCCATCGCTCAAACAGCCGCGCCAAGGCGCTCGCGCAGCGACGCCAGCAGCGACGCGCTCACGGTTTCGGCGTCGCGGCTCGCATCGACGACGACGCTGCGTTGCGGCTCGCGCGCCGGGATATGGAGAAAGCCTTGGCGCAGGCGGGCATGAAACGCCTCTCCCTTGCTTTCGAAACGCCGCTCGGCGCCGCCGCGCCGCGCCGCGCGGGCAAGGCCGAGCTCGACCGGCACGTCGAGAATGAAGGTCAAATCCGGCGCGAAATCCTCGGCGATAAGGTGATGCAGCTGCGCCAACCCCTCGAGCGGCACGCCGCCGCCGTAGCCTTGATAGGCGATGGTCGAATCGCAGAACCGGTCGCACACGACCCATGCACCGCGTTCGAGCGCCGGCCACACCGTCTCGACCAGATGGCCGCGCCGCGCCGCGACCATCAGCAAGGCTTCGCTGATGGCGTCCCACCGCTCGGGCGCGCCGGTGAGCAGAAGCTTACGGATATCATCAGCGCCCGCGGCATCGCCCGGCTCGCGCGTCGCGACCACGTCGAGACCGGCGCGCGCCAGTGCCCCGACCAGGGTCTTCTGCTGCGTCGATTTGCCGGCGCCCTCGCCGCCCTCGATCGTGATGAACTTGCCGCGCGTCAGTGTTGCCGCCCGAAAAGGAGATAGGCCGCGGCGAGGGCCGCATGGGCGAAACGCCCGACCTTGGCGACCGGCGCGGCGGCGACCAACGGCGCCTGCATCGGCGCGACATCCGGCGCGGTTATCTGGAGCGTGCCCACCACTTGGCCCTTCTGCACCGGCGCCGGGACTGCGTGGTCGTAGACCGCCGTCACCTTCATGTGCGGACGAGATTGGCGCGGCAGGCTGACTAGAAGATCCCTCGCCGTCGTTACCGGCACGCTTGCCGCGACGCCGAGCCAGACCGGCGCATCGTCGATCGTCTCGCCCGCCTTGACGAGGCGATAATCGCCCCATTCGCGATAGGCCCAATTGAGCAGCTACTCGCTCTCCTGCGAGCGCGCATTCATGCTCGCCATGCCGGTCAGCACCTCGATGATGCGCCTGCCATTGCGCAGCGCGGTCACGGTGATGCCATAACCGGCCTCCTCGGTATGGCCGGTCTTCATCCCGTCGACGCCGATGTTCTTGTAGAGCAGCGGATTGCGGTTGCCCTGGGTGATGCCGTTATAAGTGAATTGCTTTTCCGAGTCGTAGTGCTGGTATTCGGGGAAATCGCGGATCATGTCGCGCGCCAGGATCGCGATATCATGCGCGGTCATGTATTCCTGCGGATCGGGCAGACCATCGACATCGGCGAAATGGCTGTCCTTGAGGCCCAGCTTCTGCGCCATCGTGTTCATCTGCTGCACGAACGCATCGGTGCTGCCCGCAAGCCCTTCGGCGAGCACGACGCAGGCGTCGTTGCCCGATTGGATGATCATGCCGCGGATCAGATCCTCGACCTTCACATGCGCGCCGAGCGGCACGAACATGTTGGACTCGTTGGTCTTGTGCTTGGCCCAGGCCTTCTCGCTCACCGGAAACGTATCGTCGAGCTTGACCCGGCCGTCCTTGAGATAGGTATAGACCACATAGGCCGTCATGATCTTGCTCATCGAGGCCGGCGGCACGCGCTCATTCGCGTTCTTGTCGAAGAGGATGGCGCCGGTGTCGTAATCGAGCACGATCGCGGTCCTGGCCGCCACATCGATGGTCGGCGGCGCGGCCCAACTGCGCGGCGCGACGAGAAGCATGCCGGCGGCGAGAATTGCAGCCGCGAAGCGAGAGAAAAGCTTTACCCTTGGCTTCATGCAAGATCACCCGAAGAGCGGCTCGGTGACGACACCGCAAGCATAGCGGCAATTGAGTCGAAATTGCGACCGATCAGTTGACGACGATTCGCGCATCGGGCGAGGTCGCGCTCACCCGATCGAGCAGCGCATCGGCCTGCTGCACGGTGGCGACCGGGCCGAGCCGCACGCGATAGAGCAGCAGCCCGCTGACGGTCGCGTCGGTGATGGTGACGTGACCATAGCGGTCGAGACGCGTCTTCAGCCGCCAGGCACGATCGATGCTGGCGAAGGCGCCGGCCTGGATGTAGATCGCCGAGGGCTTTACCGGCACCATCGTGACCTGCTCGGAGACGGGCTGTGCCATTGGCGCCGGACGCGGCAAGGAAGGCGCGGGGCTCGTCGCCGGCGGCGCCGCGGTCGTACCGCCAGCGGGCGCTGGCAGCGCCTCGGTGGCGACCTTAGTGACAGGAGATGCCTTGGGGCGGTCCTGCGCGAGCAGCGGATCGGGGCCGGTGCGGCCGGCGAGGCTCGCCACCTGGATCGACTGCGCCACGAGCAGCTTCACCCGAACCTTCGCGGTGCCCTCCTGCTCGAAGCCCAAGAGCTGCGCCGCGCGGCGCGACATGTCGATGATGCGGCCGCGCGCGAAGGGACCGCGATCATTGATCCGCACCTGGATCGAGCGGCCGTTCTCGAGATTGGTCACCTGCACGATCGAGGGCATCGGCAAGGTGCGATGCGCCGCGGTCAGGGCGTTGGCGTTGAAAATCTCGCCATCGGCGGTGCGATTGCCGTGGAATTCCGCTCCGTACCAAGATGCGATCCCGGTCTCGTCATAGCTCCAATTCTCGGCCGGGTAATACCAGGTGCCGTTGATCTCGTAGGGTTCGCCGACCTTGTAGGTGCCGTGCGGCGCAATACTCGGCCTCGAGGGCACCGAGCCGGCGCAGCCGGCAAGCAACAGCGCCGCCGCAATCATGCCGGCAAAACCGAAAGAGCCGTGCCGCATCGCGCGAAGGGTCCTTCTCAATCGACGCTATCGGCGAGATAGCCCACTGCGACGGCGAAATAGGTCGAGGTGTTCCACCGCATGATGACGTTGAAATTGCCGAAAACGAGAAAGCTGGGGCCGTCATCGCCGCCGGGCTGCACCAACGCTCCGCTGCGCTGCGCGTTGGCTTTCGTGGCGGCGAGCGGCCGACCATCGGCCCGCCGTACCCCAAGCGCCGACCAAGCGGCCAGGGTCTTCTTCTTTTCGCGGCCGATGAGAGTCGGATCGAAGCCCTTGGGCAGGCGAACCTTCTCGCCCCACCCTTCATTCCCGTTCCAGCCCGATCGCGAGAGGTAATTGGCGATCGAGGCGAAGACGTCCTCCTTCTTATGCCAGATATCGGGCGCGCCGGTGCCGCGATAGCTCACGGCATAAGCGAGAAAGCTCGAGGGCATGAACTGGCTTTGACCCATGGCGCCCGCCCAGGAGCCGACCATGGTCGACGGATCGATCTTGTCCTTCTGCACGATGCGCAGCGCGTTGATGAGCTCGCCGCGAAAAAAGGCGCTGCGGCGGCCGTCATAAGCGAGCGTCGCCAGCGCCGCCACCACCGGATAGGTGCCGATGGTCCGGCCGAAATCCGTCTCGATCCCCCACAGGGCGACGATGAAGCGCGGTTGAACACCATACTTCCGCACGACCTGGTCGAGCAGCGCCTTGTTCTCGAGATAGTGCTGATGCGCCGCCTCGCGCCGCGATTGGGGCACGACGCGCTCGATATATTGCGCGAAAGTGAGCGTCGTCTCGGGCTGGCTGCGGTCGAGCTCGATGACGTGCGGAATGGGCTTCACGCCATCGAGTGCGCGATCGAAGGTCGCGGTGGTGATCCCGGCCGCGAGCGCGTCATGGCGCAGGCCTTGCACCCAGACATCGAAGCTCGCCTCGGCGGCGCGGGCCGGGTGGACGAGAAGAAGCGCGAGCAGGATCAGGATCGGTCGCAGCATCGCTCATGCATACAGGAGCCTGAGGCGACACGCCACCGCCGCGCGCGCTAGTGTCCCGATTCCGACGTTCCTCTCACTTCGCCGCCCGCTCTGGACGAACGTCGGCATCGGGTCACTTGGCAATTTATTGCTTCTATTGGGGGTTTAGGAATTGTCG
>JBJKPV010000341.1:0-2725 GCA_046706015.1 Allostellaceae bacterium
TATGCATGGTGGTGTCGTTGCCTGGCGGAATCTCGAGAATGCGAAAGATCGTGCCGCCCGGACGCGGCGTCACCGTGCCCGGCGCCGCGGTCGGATCGGGGCCGTCGAGCGCGGGCGGCAGCGCATCGGTCCACCACGGATCGCAGCGCGCGACGCGCGCGTCGAACCGCCCGGGAATCGAATCGAGATAATCATCCGACGCGATGGTCGACTGCCCCGCCGCGTTGCGGCCCGTCACAATGCGGCGAAGCTTGAACGCCACGCTCTCTCTCCCTCCCCGCCGCGCCCGAGCCGACGATCCGCCCGGTCAAAGGCAATAGACGTCGATCGGCACCGGAATCCGATCATTCTCGAGAATGGTCTTCTTCTTCGCGATCAGCCATTGCCCATCGCGCTCTAACAACTCGTACTCGGCACGGCCAAAGAAGGTGTGAGTTACGTCCATGAGCGGGAAGTAGGCGTGGCACACCCAGGACGAGCGCAACCGAGGCCGTCGCGGCTCGACCGGCTCGAGCCACAGGACATTGCCGACCAGATGCGTGGTACGCGGCAGCGGCAGAGCGGCGGGCGCGCGGCCGGAGCGAATGCGCACGATGCGGTCCTCGAGCCCGCCGCGATTGGCGAAATACATCAGCGACAGCTCGGTCTGCGGATCAACGGTGAGGCGGCCATCGCCGGTCCAGGTCGGAACCCAGAACTCGCAATCGGGCGCGAAGAGCGCGATCCACTCATCCCAGCGCTTTTCGTCGAGATAGGCCGCCTCGCGCTGAAGCAGCTCGGCGGCATCCGCTTTGTCCAGCCCGGCAATGTCGATCACCGCCGTCATGAATAGGCCTTTTGTCCCGCCATGCCGGCTTCCATCAGCCTGACCCATTCGCGGAACGGCGCATGCGTGCCAAGCTCGGTATTCTGGGTGCGGTGTCCCTTGACGCTGGTGAGCGGATGGAGATCCGCGCCCAACGCCTCCTCATTGGCGCCCCTTTGCGCCACGCCCATGCCGCGCGAATAGCCTTGCAGGAAATCGACACCGGTGGCGCTGAAGCCGGTCTGGCAATCGGCGAAAACCGTGACGTCGTCGGGCGTCGCATAGCCGCCCGGATTGACGAAATCCTCGAAGTGCCGCAGCCGCGCGGCGCGCCGCTCGCGGGGTTCGCCGATCGGGCCGATCACATTGCTGCGCAGCTCGGTGAGGCCCGGCGCGATCGGCCGGAAGGTGCGCAGGATCGGGACGATCTGATCGGCGATCTGCAGATTGGGAAAGAACACGGCGTTGCGCTGGCGGATCATCCATTCGGCCTTGACCGCGCCGACGCGGGCGCGGATCTCGTCGAGCATCGGATAGACCGCGCGGCGCTCGGGCTCGGCCACGTCGTGCCACACCGCGCTGTGGCCGTGCGGGAACTCATAGGCACCGATCTGCACGTCGTTGCGCTTTTGCCAATCGAGCTCGCGCGCCGCGACATTGCCCTGGCCTTTGCGCCGGCGCTCGGTGATCGCCATGAAGCTGCCATGCGTGGTGTCGACATGATAAGGATCCTGCCCGTTCTCGAGCTGCATCTTCCAATTGCCGCGATAGGTGTAGGCGACGCGGCCCGGGATGATCTCCATCCCCTGCGGGCCCTGCTCCATATGCAGGTCGATGAAGAACTTCAGATCGCCGAGATGGTCGAGCAGCGGCGGCACGTCGGGCGAGAGGCTGCCGAAGATGAGCCCCTTATAAGTGTCGAGGCGCTCGATCGGGATGAGATCATGGCTGTCGCGATCGAAGGCGAGCGGATAATCGGCCACGTCGCGCTGCTTGATGCTGACATTCTTGCCGGCCGAGTCATAGGCCCAGCCGTGATACGCGCAGACGTGGAACTTGGCATTGCCCTTCTCGAAGCGGCACACGGTCGCGCCCTTGTGGCGACAGGTGTTGAGAAAGGCGCCGATCTTGCCCTTGGCGTCGCGAGTGACGATCACCGGCGTGCGCCCGATGAACGCGGTGACGAAATCATGCGGCTTGGCGATTTCCGATTCGAGCGTGAGAAAATTCCAAGTACGCTCGAAGATGTATTTCATCTCGAGTTCGAACAACTCGGCATCGGCATAGACGTCGCGATGGACGCGGAAGACGCCTTCCTCGGGACGGTCGTCGACATAGAACCGGGCGGGCTGCACAGCCATGGACGTCTCCCCCGCCGCGCGACTGGCAATATTTTGCGCAGCGGCGAAAAGCTATCGACAGTGAGAATTCGAGTCAATCGTCGGGCGTGGGCGGTGACGTGGCCAGACTTCTGCGCGCCGCGTCGAAAATCCTTGCGTCCGCGGTCCGATAAAGCCGACAATCGCTTATAACTCTCGGGAATCCGAGACATCGCGTGTCAGGTCGTAAACAGGGAGGGTTTCATGCCGAAAATGCTGCGCGCCGCAGGGCCGGCCTCGATTGCCATTGCACTCGCGCTTATCGCCGGCCCGGCCGCGGCCAAGACGATCACCCTCACCGTGGTGGCCTTCGCGCCGCCGACCGTGACGAATGTGAGGATGACCAAGGACAAATGGATCCCCTACGTCAACGAGCAACTCGCCAAATCCGGCAAGGACTTCAAGATCGAGTGGAAGCAGGCCTATAGCGGCAGCTTGGCCGGTGCGAAGGAGGTGCTCGACACGGTCGGCGAGAACATCGCCCAGGTCGGCGTCATCCTCAAGAACTTCGAGCCGTCGAAGCTTCCCCTCGAGCAGTATT
>JBJKPV010000342.1:0-8606 GCA_046706015.1 Allostellaceae bacterium
TATGGCGATATCGTCGCCAAGGCCGTGCAAGCCGCGGTGACGGCCGACGGCGCGACGCTGGTCCGCGTCGATTATTACGATCCATCGGTTACCGATATGGCATCGGCGGTGCGGAGCTTTGCCGCCGAAGGCCATGATTTCGACGCTCTCTTCCTGCCGGAGGGCGATGGCAGGCTGAAGGCCCTGGCGCCACAGCTTCCCTATTTCGACATCGACCCGGATCAGGTGAAGTTTCTCGGCACGGGGCTCTGGGACGAGCCGGGCCTCGGCACCGAGCCCTCACTCGATGGTGGGTGGTACGCGGCGCCGCCGCCCGCGGCGCGCGCGTCTTTCGATAAGCATTATCGTGAGCTCTACAAGACTGCGCCGCCGCGGCTCGCGACCTTGGGCTACGACGCTATGGCTTTGGCGGCGGTATTGGCTCGCGCGCCGCAAGGCCCCGATTTTTCGGCTGCGACGATTACCAACCCGAATGGCTTCGCCGGCGTCGACGGGATTTTCCGGCTGCGCCCCAACGGTCTTGTCCAGCGCGGCCTCGCCGTGCTCCAGGTCCAGCGCGGGCCGGATCAGGTGATCGATCCCGCGCCGAAAACCTTTCAGGATATGGCTTATTGAGCACGACGTCGGCGTGCGTGCTCGGCGTCGACGGTTGTGCTTCGGGATGGGTCGCGGTGCGGCTCGCCGCTGGTGACGCGGCATCCTTCTCGGTGGCGCGCGATTTCGCGTCGTTGGCGGCGCCGGGCGACGTGCTTACCTATATCGACATCCCGATCGGCCTGCCTGAGGGCGGCGAGCGCGGCTGCGATCGGGCCGCGCGCAAGGTCTTGAAGGGTGCCGCGGCGCGTGTCTTTCTTGGGCTCAGGCGGCCCTTGCTCGCCCATCTCGGCGATTATCGCGCCGCTAATCAGTGGGCGAAGGCTGATGGCAAAGGGCTGTCGCGCCAGGCCTTTGCGATCCTGCCCAAAATCGCCGAGATCGACCGCGCGATGACGCCCGCGCGGCAAAGGATGGTCCGCGAAAGCCATCCCGAGCTGGTGTTCTGCCGCTTCAATCGCGGCGTGCCGCTCGCATCCAAGCACACGGAAGAAGGCTTGCGGCAAAGGCGTAACATCGTCGCGGGCCATGGGATCGAGATCGATCGCTGGCTCGGCGAATTGCGCGGCACCGGCGTGAAGCCTGACGATCTTCTCGATGCCGCGATCCTTGCCGTCGCCGCGCGCGATGCCACGCGGGGTCCGGCCTGGCGCGTCAAACGTCCCGAGGCCCGCGATGCTCGAGACTTGCGCATGGACATCTGGTTCTAGAGCACGATCGTATCGGAAAGCGGCGGGCCGCTTCTTTCCGATACGTGAATCGTGTCACCGATTCAAAGACTTAGACCGTAATCTGCGCGTGACGCGGAGTCGGAGCCGATCCCGTTTCACGCGATCATGGTCTAGGCGAGAAGGGCGGCGATTACGGCGTTGAGGCGCTGGCGTCCCGCGGTGCTCGCACGCAAGGCTCGATCGTCGAGCGCGAGAAAGCCTCCTTCGATCAGGTTCGCGAGCCGTTCGGGATCGAGCGCCGCTTCGAGTCTGCTCCCGGTCTCGCGCAAAAAGCGCGCGCGCGGCACGCCCTCATCGAGGCGCAAGCCCATCATCAAGATCTCGTCGCGGCGCTCTTCCGGTCCCAGAACCGTTTCTTCCTCTTGGCCCGTACCCCGTTCCTCGATCGCCTTGAGCCACGCTTCGGGCGTGCGCAGATTGCGCGTCGCGCGCTTCTCGCCGGCGATGGTAAGGCGTCCATGCGCGCCGGGGCCAAGGCCCAGATAATCGCCATAGCGCCAATAGACGAGGTTGTGGCGGCATTCGTTGCCGCTTCGCGCGTGATTGGAGATTTCGTAAGCGGGCAGCCCGGCCGCGGCCAGCATCTCCTGTGTCGTCTCGTAGAGTGCGCCTTGGGTCTCCTCATCGGGCAGGGTGAAATCGCCGCGCGCATGCGCCGGCGCGAAAGCTGTGCCCGGCTCGATCGTCAGCTGATAGACCGAGAGATGATCGCCTGCCATCGTTAGCGCACCGCGCAGCTCTGCGCGCCAGGCATCGACCGTCTGCTCCGGCCGCGCATAGATGAGATCGAAGGAAAAGCGCGGGAAGTGTTTGGCCGCGAGCGCAACGGCGTTGCGTGCCTGGGCTGCGTCATGGCCGCGCCCGAGAAAGCGCAGCGCGCGATCGTCGAGCGCCTGCACACCGAGCGAGACGCGGTTGACGCCGGCGGCGCGAAATCCGGCGAAACGTTCCGCCTCGACCGAGGTCGGATTGGCCTCGAGCGTGATCTCGACGTCTTCTTCGAAGGTCCAATGGCAGCGCAGCCGCTCGATCAGTGTCGAGACCGTCTCCGGCGCCATCAAGGACGGCGTGCCGCCGCCGAAGAAAATCGACGCGACGCGCCGGCGGTCCAAGCGCGCGGCTGCGTGATCGATCTCGGCGAGCAAGGCGCCGTGCCAGCGCGCCTCGTCGATGCGCTCGCGCACATGCGAATTGAAGTCGCAATAAGGGCATTTGGAGCGGCAGAACGGCCAGTGGATATAGACGCCGAACCCCGCTTCGCTCATGGCCTAGCCGCCTCCGAGCGGCGGCGCGAAACAGGCGGCGGCGAGCTTCTTGAAGGCGACCGTGCGATGGCTCACGCGCATCCGCGCTTCAGGCGCGAGCTCGCCGAAAGTCTCGCTCTCGCCTTCGGGCAGAAAGATCGGATCGTAGCCGAAGCCGCGCGTGCCGCGCGGCGGGAACGTAACGCTGCCATGAACTTCGCCGCGAAACCTCTCGATGTGTCCGTCGGGCCATGCCAAGGCAAGCACGGCGACGAAAAAGGCGCGGCGATCGCGCTTGCGTTGAAGCTCGCGCTCGACCCGCGCCATGGCGGGGCGGAAATCCTTGTGCTCATCCGCCCAGCGCGCGGAATAGATGCCCGGCGCGCCGCCCAGTGCCGGAACGACCAGGCCGGAATCATCGGCGAGCGCGGGTTTGCCGCTCGCCTCGGCCGCGGCACGCGCCTTGAGCGCCGCATTCTCTTCAAAGCTCGCGCCGGTCTCCTCGGGCTCGGGCAGGCCGAGCGCACCGGCGCTGACCACGTCGATCGCATAAGGCCGCAGCAGATCGGCCATCTCGGCGAGCTTGCCTTGATTGTGGGTTGCGATCACCAGCACGCCACCCTCGAAGCGCCGCGGCATCGTCACGCAAGGCCGAGCGCGCGCCGCTGCAAGCCGACGAGGTGGGTGACGCCGCGCCGCGCGAGCAGGAGCAGCGTGGCGAATTGCGCTTCTTCGAAGGGCGTGTGCTCGGCTGTTGCCTGAATCTCGACGATGCCGCCCTTGCCGGTGAGGACGAAATTCGCATCGGTTGCGGCGGATGAATCCTCCGCATAGTCGAGGTCGAGCACCGGCTTGCCCTCATGGATGCCGCAGGAGACGGCCGCGACCGCGTCGATGAACGGCACCGCGGAAAGCAGCTTCGCTGCGACCAGACGCAATGCTGCCTGGTGGAGGGCGACATAGCTGCCGGTGATGGCGGCGGTGCGCGAGCCGCCATCGGCTTGCAGCACGTCGCAGTCGATGCGGATCTGGCGCTCGCCCAGCGCGGTGAGATCGGTGACGGCGCGCAGGCTGCGGCCGATCAGGCGCTGGATCTCCTGCGTCCTGCCCGATTGCTTGCCGCGCGCGGCTTCGCGGTCGGTGCGGGTGTGGGTCGAGCGCGGCAGCATGCCGTATTCCGCCGTCACCCAGCCGCGGCCGGTGTTGCGCAGGAAAGGCGGCACCTTTTCCTCGACCGTCGCGGTGCACAGCACATGCGTGTCGCCGAAGCGTGCAAGGCACGAGCCTTCGGCGTATTTGGCGAAGCCCGGTTCGAGGCTGACGGCGCGCAACTCGTCGAAGGCGCGGCCGGAAGGTCGTGGCATGATCTGTCCTCGCGGTGAGGGCGCAAACCTAATCCGCGCCTGCGCCAAGGTAAATAGGCTGGGGCGGCGCCCTTCGGCGCGGCGCGCATGCGGCGGGCAAGGTTGAACATTCGCCACGCCATTCCTACATTTTCCGCCAATGTCGCAGCATCTGCCGAAGCCGACGATCACCGAACTCAACGAGCGCAGCCGGGAGATTTTCCGGCTGATCGTCGACGCCTATGTCGAGACCGGCGAGCCGGTCGGCTCGCGCACCTTGTCGCGCCGCGGCCGCTTGGACCTCTCGCCCGCCTCGATCCGCAATGTCATGGCCGATCTCGAGGAGGCAGGGCTTCTCTTCGCGCCGCATACCTCGGCCGGGCGCTTGCCGACGGAAGCGGGGCTGCGCCTCTTCGTCAGTGGGTTGCTCGAGCTGGGCAATCTCGGCGAGGACGAGCGCCAGGAGATCGCGGGCCGCTGCGCCGCCGCGGGGCGAAGCCTGTCGCACGCTCTGGTCGAGGCAACCACGGCGCTCTCGGGCCTGTCGCGTTGCGCCAGCCTCGTGATCGCGCCCAAGACCGAGCGGCCGTTGAAGCATATCGAGTTCGTGCCGCTCGGGCCGGGACGCGCGCTGGTCGTGCTCGTGACCGAGGACGGGCTGGTCGAGAACCGCCTGATCGAGGTGCCGCTCGGTACGCCGCCTTCGACCTTGCAGGCCGCGACCAATTATCTCAACAACCGGCTCTTGGGCCGCACCGTCGACGAAGCAAAAGTCGCGATTCTCGCCGAGATCGACTCGCGCCGCGCGCAGCTCGACGAGCTGACCGCGAAGCTCGTCGAAGCCGGGCTCGCCTCCTGGGCGGGCGGCACCGAGCGCAACGCGCTGATCGTACGCGGCCAGGCCAACCTGCTCGAGGACGTGACCGCGCTCACCGATCTTGAGCGGCTGCGCAAACTTTTCGACATGCTCGAGACCAACGAGGCGATGGTCCGCCTGCTCGACGCGACGCGTGAGGGCGAGGGCGTGCAGATCTATATCGGCTCCGACAACCCGCTCTTCGGCGTGGCGGGATGCTCGGTCGTGGTGGCGCCTTATCAGAACAGCCGCGAGCAGGTGGTGGGCGCGATCGGCGTGATCGGTCCGACCCGTATCAACTATGCGCGTATCATTCCGCTGGTCGACTACACCGCGAAGGTGATCGGGCGGCTCTTAGGTTGAGAGCGGATCAATCGATGAATCAGGAGAAAGACGAGAACATGGCATCGGACACGACGCCCGAGACCGCGGCAACGGAAGCGGCGGCGCAAGGCGCGGGCGCGAACGAGACCGTCGTCAAGCTCGAAGCCGAGCTGGCCGAGACGAAGGACCGGCTGCTGCGCACGCTCGCCGAGACCGAGAACCAGCGCCGCCGCGCCGAGCGCGAGCGTACGGATGCGCAGCGCTATGGCTCCTCCGCCCTGGCCAAGGATCTGCTCGACGTCGCCGACAATCTGCGCCGCGCGCTGGCCAGCGTCGCGCCCGAGGAAGTCCAGGACGACCGCGTGAAAGCGCTGATCGAGGGCGTCGCCGCGACCGAGCGTGCGCTCTTGGCGGCGTTCGAGCGCCACGCCATTCGCCGTATCGACCCCAAGCCCGGCGACCGCTTCGACTTCAATCTCCATCAAGCGATGTTCGAGGTCGAGAATAGCGGCCGGCCGCCGGGCAGCGTGGTGCAAGTGCTGCAGGTTGGCTATCAGATGCATGATCGGCTGTTGCGGCCCGCGCTCGTCGGCGTGGCCAAGGGGCAGGCGCGGCCCGACGACGCGCCGCATATCGACACGGTGGCCTGAGCAGGGTGGCGCGGCGTCGCCGGATCGTGGGAGAGGTACGATGACGGCAACGATCGGCACGGAGAAAGTCTTTCTCGACTACACCCAGAAGGAGCTCGACGACGCGTTCGAGCAGACCATCTGGGCGCCCAATTTCGAGACGCTGCGCGACGACAACAAGGCGCGCTGCGAGGCGCTGCGGAAGAAGCTCGAGCATGTCGAGCTGCGCTATGGCGACGGCGCGAATGAGACCTTCGAGGTCTTGCCGACGGCGAAGCGCGACGCGCCGGTGCTGCTCTTCATCCATGGCGGGAGGTGGCGGCCGCAGCCCGACAACGCCTTCATTTATTTCGCCGAGACGGTCGTCGAAGCGGGCGCGCATTTCGTCGCCGCGCGTTTCTCGACCCTCGATCCGCCGAAGATGCCGACGCGCCTGCCGGACATGATCGCCGAGCTCCGCCGCGCCGTGATCTGGCTGACGCGCAACGCGCAAGGTTTCGGCGGCGACCCGACGCGGCTTCATATCATCGGCCATTCCTCGGGCGCCCATTTGACGAGCGTGCTGCTCACCACCGATTGGGCGAGCCTCGGCGGGCCCGAGCGGCCGTTGCAAAGCGGCACTTGCGTCTCAGGCATGTATGAGATGAGGCCGGTGATGCTCTCGGCCCGCAGCGCCTATGTGAAGCTCTCGGCCGAGGAGGAGGATGAATTGAGCGCCATCCGCCATCTCGACCGCGTAAGCTGCCCGATCCTGGTCGCCTATGGCGATCGCGAAAGCCCCGAATTCCGTCGCCAGGGCCGTGAATTCGCGGCCGCCCTGCGCGCACGCGGCTTGGCCAGCGAGGAGCTGATCATGCCGGGCCTCAACCATTTCGAGGGCATCCGCTCCATGATGGAGCCCAGCTCTCCGGTGGCGCGGGCGGTGCTGGGTAGGATGGGCCTTGGCGCGCAAGCCTAGGCCCGAGGCGCAGCCTCGATCTTCTCCGAATTTTGGTGCAATAACAAAGGGCTAGATTTTTATCGCCGATTATCCATGTGATAATAAGTCGCATTTGCGTTGCGACTGATTTGCACTTACAGTGCGGTCCTCGCGAATTTTCATACAGCCCGATGCTCCGCAAGCCCCTCTTCTCCGCCCTCCTGATCTGCACCGCTGCGTTCCTCGCCGCGCCTGCGGCACGCAGCGACGAGCCGCATTTCGCGCTGACCATCAAGGACCGCCAATTCGTGCCGGCTGAGCTCCACGTTCCGGCGCGACAGAAGATCGTGCTGGTGGTGAAGAACCTCGATGCGACGCCGTCGGAGTTCGAGAGCACGGATCTCAACCGCGAAAAAGTCGTGGTCGGCGGCGGCTCGATCACGGTCTTCATCGGCCCGCTGCGCCCGGGGAGCTACGAGTTCTTCGATGATTTCAATCCCAACACGCCGCATGGCCACATCATCGCGCAATAGCGAGCGAGACATGGAAGCGCCTCGGTTGATCGCCCTTCGCCCTTCGACGACCGCGCTGGCTGCGGTAGCGCTGCTGGCGCTTGCCGCGCCCGCACACGCCGAGTTCAAGCTCCATTATCCGACCGTCGATTATCGCGAATTCGAGTTCGAGCATAATGGCGACGTCACTTTCGATAAATCGGGCAGCGGCAAGAACAACGCGCAGAGCTTTACCGACGAGATCGGCTATGGCGTGACGCCGTGGTGGGAGCCCGAGCTCGAAGGCGAGTTCGAAACCGAGCCGGGCGGCAATCAGCGCTTCTCCGCGATCACCTTCGAGAACACGTTTCAGCTGACGCCGCAGGGCGAGTATTGGGCCGATCTCGGCTTCTTCGCCGAATTCTCTCACGCCGCGACGCGCACCGACCCGGACAGCTTTACCTTCGGGCCGCTCGTCCAGAAGCAGGCCAGCACCTTGTTCGGTCTCGATCTCGGCTATGACACGCTGCACACGCTCAACCTGCTCGTAACCAAGGAGATCGGCTCCGGCCGCGAGGACGCAACCCCGCTCGCGATCGCCTGGCAGTCACGGATCCGGCTTGACCCCCTGGCCGAGCCAGGGATCGAGTATTACGGCCAGATCAGCAGCATCACCGGCGCCAGCACGCCCGATCAGGCCGAGCCCACCCAGCACCGTATCGGTCCGGTTCTGGTCGGCCAGTACAACATGTTCCGCTACGGCAAGATCAAATACGAGGTCGGCTACCTCTTCGGCCTCAACAACGCGACCGAGCGCGGCGCCGTGCGCTGGCGTCTCGAATACGAAAAGCCGTTCTAGGCCCTAAGGAGCCGCCCAGCCGTTTCCGGGCGGCGTCCTTCCGGCCTGCGGCAGGGCCGGTCTCAAGCTGCCGACCGTCCCAAAATCTGGCCCCTTTCGGCCTCTCCCCCGTTGCGCGGCGGTGCTGGCGCGCCCACATATAGGCGGCAATCCGCCAGGGTTCCCTGGTCAGCCAATTCGCGGGGGATTTCGCAGTGCCTTGAACCGGGGCTGCGGGGCCCTGCTGCAGCAAAGGGGTGGTTATGGCAAAAGTCATCGGCATCGATCTCGGCACGACCAATTCCTGCGTCGCCGTGATGGAAGGCAAGAACGCGAAGGTCATCGAAAACACCGAGGGCGCGCGCACGACGCCGTCCATGGTCGCTTTCACCGAAGGCGGCGAGCGTCTCGTCGGCCAGGCGGCGAAGCGCCAGGCAGTGACCAATCCGGACAACACGTTTTACGGGGTGAAGCGCCTCATCGGCCGCCGCATGAGCGATCCGATGGTGGCGAAGGAAAAGGACCTGGTCCCGTTCCGCATCGTCGGGGGCGATAATGGCGACGCCTGGGTCGAGAGCCGCGGCAAGAAATACGCGCCCTCCCAGATCAGCGCCTTCGTCCTGCAGAAGATGAAGGA
>JBJKPV010000343.1:0-4930 GCA_046706015.1 Allostellaceae bacterium
TCATATTTCGGCGCGCGCGCATCGATCGCGACGGCATGGCATTGCGTCGGATCGCCAACCTCCTGCACGCCGGCCTCGAACAATAATTTGAGCACCGAGCCTTGGTTGTAGCGCGTGCCGCGGATCAAGAAATTCTCCGCCGCCGCGCCCCAATAGCGCTTCAGCCATTCGATATTGGCCTCGAAGCCGCCCGAAGCCGCGACGAACGCGCGGGCGGGAATCGAGACAGCCTTGCCTTCGATCGCGGCCGTGGCCGAAACAAACATCCCATCTCGGACCTCGAGCGCCGTGACCGCGGCGTCATAGTGCATATCGACACCGAGACTCTCGGCGGTGCGATAGAGTGTATTGAGCATCGCGCGGCCGCCGCCCAAGAAGAACGCATTGGTGCGCCCGAGACCGAGCGTGCCTTCCAAGGACGGCTGAAACCGCACGCCCTGCTCGGCGAGCCAGGGGACGATGGTTTTCGACTCGCTGATCATCAGCTTGGCCAGCGCCTCGTTGGTCTCGCCGCCGGTGACGCGCAGCAGATCGTCCCAGAACTCCGCCTCCGGGTAAGGGCCGGTCAGCGTCTCGGTGGCGCTGTCATGCGCGCATCGTATGTTCCGGGTATGCCGCGTATTGCCGCCGCGATAGAATTTCGGCGCCGCTTCGAGAACCAGCACCGATGCACCGTCGCGCCGCGCGGCGATCGCGGCGCAGAGCGCGGCGTTCCCTCCTCCCACGACCAGGACGTCGTAGCTTTTGTTCACATCGGTCATCAATTGCCCCGCGGCGACTATACTCCATGCGTTGCAAGCTTCAGGGCGGAAGTTTACGCTCCCGGCAAAGCACGGAAGACGCAGGCGTGAAGCTCGAGGAGACGCATCATGGCCAATACGACTCTCGTCATCCGCAACGGCACGCTCATCGACGGCTCCGGCGCCCCGCCGCAGAAAAACGACGCGCTCGTCATCGAGGGCAACCGCATCCGCAGCCTGGGCCCGCCGCCGCCAGACATCCGGCTCGAGGACGAGCGGGTGACGGTCATCGACGCCGCCGGTCGCTGGATCATGCCGGGCCTGATCGACGCCCATGTCCATTTGTCCTACGGCTATCCGAAGCTCCCCGGCGAAGGCATGGGGCGCGGCAATCTGCGCCCCGAGCTCAACACGCTGAAGGCCGCGCGCGGCGCGCAAAAGGTGCTGCGCGCGGGCGTCACCTCGATCGCGGTGCCGGGCGGCACCTATTTCATCGATGTCGGCGTGCGCGACGCGATCCGCCACGGCGTCATCGAAGGCCCGCGCATCCACTGCGCCGGCCGCATGATCATCGCCTATGGCTGCATCGAGGATGACGAGCCGTCCTGGGTCGGCACGCCCGAGCACGGCGTCGGCATCCTCTGCAACACCGCCGAGGAGATGGTCACCGAGGTCCGCCGCCAGGACAAGCACGGCGTCAACTTCATCAAAATGGCCGACAGCCGCTCGGGCGCGACGCAGATGCTGGCGCGTGAGGAGATCGAAGCGGTCGTGGCCGAGGCGCATCGCCGCAAGCTCCGTGTCGCCATCCATTCGCGCGGCGCGGGGTCGACGCGCGCCGCCGCCGAAGCCGGGGTCGACTGGATCGTGCACGCCGATCTCGCGACCGATGCCGATCTCGAGGCGGTGGCGAAAGCCGGCATCCCCATCCTGCCGACCGCGACCTTCCTCTGGCAGGTGCTGGAGGAAGGCCAGCGCGTCGGGCCGGAACAGGTGCAGCTCGACTTGAACCGTATGAAGCGGCATTTCGACAATGTCGTGAGCCTGATGCAGCGCTCCAAGGAGCTCGGCATCCGGCTCCTGTGCGGCACCGATAGCGGCAATAACAGTTTCATGCCCTGGGGCGAGCTGCACGCGAAGGAGGCCGAGATCCTGGTGAAATATGCGGGCTTCGCGCCGCTCGAGGCAATCTCGATGACGACCAAGGGCAACGCCTTCGCCATGAGGCTCGAGGGCGAGGTCGGCGAATTGCAGCCGGGCAAGCTCGCCGATGTGATCGTGCTCGACCGCGACCCGGTCGCCGACATCACCGTGCTGCAAGGCGGGCGCCATCTCGTCCATGTCATCAAGGACGGGCGCGTGATCGATCTCGGCAAGGATGACGCGCCGCTCAAAGTCAGACATGCGCTGGCGTGAGGTCGGCGCGGGGCGTGTGCGGCGCCAATCCCATTTACGAAGCGAGGAAGACGTCTTCGATGCTTGAGCTCTATCACCACGGCTCGTCGGTTTGTGCCGCCAAGGTTCGCCTCGCGCTGGCGGAAAAAGGCCTGGCCTGGCAAGGCCATTACGTCGACATCCTCGCGGGCGAGCAATTCCGGCCTGAATTTATGGCGATCAATCCAAAGGCGGTCGTGCCGGTCCTGGTGCATGACAGCCAGATCGTCCCGGAATCGACGGTCATTTGCGAATATGTCGAGGAGGTGTTTCGCGATCGCCCGATTTATCCCTCGAAGCCCTTGGAGCGCGCCAAGGCGCGGATATGGACCAAGGCCGTGGATGAGGAGCTTCACCCTTCATGCTCGGCGATCACCTATGTGGTGTCGCACCGCCACACCATCCTGCGCAACGGCATCGGCGACTTCGAAGCGTTTCTGGCGCAAGGCGCCGCCGAAGGGACGGCCTCGCGCACGCTCAAATGGCAATGGATTCAGCACGGGCTGGCGGCGCCCGGCGCGGCCGACAAGATCCGGCTCTACGACGCCTATCTCCACAAGATGGAGGCCGCGCTGGCCGAAGCGGATTGGCTCGTCGGCGGCGCCTTTTCCATCGCCGACATCGCGCTCGCGCCTTATCTAAACCGGCTGCACGTTTTGGCGATGGACGGCCTATGGGCGAATGGAAGGTTGCCCCGGGTCGAGCGCTGGTTCGATCAACTGCGTGAGCGGCCAAGCTTCGCGCCGGCGTTTGTCGAGTGGATGCCGGCAGCTCTCGCCGCCGAAATGCGCGCCAATGGCGAGCGCTCATGGCCGGAGGTCGCGGCGCTGCTCGGCGTCTGATCGCTACACCACAAGGAATGAATTGCACTGCCGCGCGCCCGTTGGCGCCGGCAATTATTCGGATGCGGGGGAAGCTTAAATGGATGCACACGAGACCAACGAAATCGCCGAGCACATTGCCGGACATCACCCGCACGCTCCCGACCGCTTCCGGCGGATGGCCGCGTTGGCGGTCGGCGTGATCGGCATGTTGCTGGCGATCGCGAGCCTTGGCGGCGAGAACGCGATGAAAGAGACGATCAACGACAACATCCTCGCCGCGGACGCTTATGCGTTCTATCAGGCTCGCAATATCCGGCAGGATGTCTATGTCGCGACCGCCGATCTCCTGGCCGGAATGGGTAAGGACGCGAACGCTTATCGCACCCGGGCGAAACACGAGGCCGACGAAAAGGCGAAGCTCCTCGCCGAAGCGGGCGAGCACGATGCGAAGCGCGTTATTGCACAGCGCCGCGACGGGTATTTCGACTACGCGCGGGTCTTGCTCCAGATCGCGGTCGTGATCGGATCGGCCAGCATCGTTGCGACGTCACGCGTCCTGCTTGGCTTTGCGGGTCTCCTCGCCGTCGCGGCCACGCTGCTCTCCGCCAACGGCTTTCTGCTCCTGCTTTGATCGCGCTTCGATGGTATAAAGCGCGTCAGTGCTGCGCGCGCTTCCAGCGGTCATAGCGATCCTTGACCTCGACGGGCACCCGCCCGTAAATCGCGATCACGTACTCTTCCGGCTCGCTCTTATCGACGCACCACAAGCCGATGATGGGACGCGCGCTCACGGTTCCCATGCGCTGCGCTTCGCGGAACCATTGCGCGCGCAGGGCGTCGCTGCCGCCAACAAGGGCGACGTCGTGTTGCGGGTCGCCGGCGAAAATCGCCCGAAGCTCTTTCATCGAAACACCTTGTCTGAGCGTGCGAAAAATCGTTCCGGCCTCAGCTTTGATCGTTGAGGTTAAGGCATGGTTTGCTGCCACAGAACGATCACATGCGCCCTGCCCGCTTTCACGCCGCAAAGCTGATTGGTGCAGCGCAAGAGCCGAGATTAAAGGAAGCGATCACGGCGGAAGGCAACCGCCGAGACGGCGACGCGCGCGGAGCCGCAGCCTGTGACACGCTATGGTCACAACGGCCGTTACTCTCGTTTAAAGAGGGGTCGTCACGCTTCTTCGAGCCCACGCCGTTGTCGAGAGGAGCCATCCCTTGCTTAAGATCATTCCCACCCTCACCCGCGAATCCAAAGATCAGCTCGGCGCCATGGTGCTCGAGGTCAGCGCGCTCGCTGCGCTGGCCGCGGTCATGATGATTATTGGGTTCAAGATAATCCTATCCGGCCTCGCCGGTTAGGCACGGCACATCATGCGGCGCAGGCGCGATCGGGTTGAACGATGCGACCGCGCAACAAAGAGAGTGTGACACGCCACGCCTTGAGCTCGTGACGTTTCTTGGACCCGCGTCGCTCCGCTCCGGCGACGCGTTTTTGGGGTCCGGTAAGATGCCCGCGATCGCATGATGAACGAGCCCAAGATCGCGTTGGGCTCGGTTCAAGAGAGACTGGCTCCGCCGCACACCCATCGCAGCGGGGCTTTTCTTTTTGCCGCGCCATGGACGTAAGACGTCAGCGCGAGTGACAAAGCGCGAGCCGGCGATCTCTGGCGCCCGCCTCCGCTGGGAGATGGCGCTTTTCGCCGCTGGCTCGATCTGCTAAGGGCGTGGCCATTCATCGCGGATGGGTGGCCGAGCGGTTTAAGGCACCGGTCTTGAAAACCGGCGTGGGTGCAAGCCCACCGTGAGTTCGAATCTCACCCCATCCGCCAATCCTTGCTTCGTCACCGCACGCCGCCGTTCGGCCTGCCGGACGCCCAAACACGACTCAGACCGGTTCGCCAACGAACCCCGCCGTCGTCGCTACTCGGCCCACAT
>JBJKPV010000344.1:0-3159 GCA_046706015.1 Allostellaceae bacterium
CAAAGTGCTTATGACCCACGGCATTCCCGGGATCGAGAACGTCAACGGCGATATCGACAAGGTGACGGGCAAGCGCTGCACCTTCATGTGCTTCCCGTGGCGCTGGCCGGAGGGCGAAGGCTGCGGCATCCGCATCGTCGCGGTCGTCGATCCGGCGCAGAAGTTCCGCATCGAGAAGTGGTGAGGGGGGCAATGCAGGTCACCAAATTCAAGGACGCGAAGCGCTACGAAGCGGCAAACCATTTCGATGTGAGCGCCTTGCGCCTCCAAGGCGCCGACACGACCAAAACCAGCACCTTCTGGTGCGGGCTGTCGCATTACCTACCCGGCGGCAAGGCCGAGAAGAGCGCCTCGGATTACGAGCGCGTCTATATGGTCTTGGACGGCGAGATCACCGTGACGACCGATCAAGGCACGACCGTACTCGGTCCGATGGACTCGGTGCATATCGCGCCCAAGGAAGTGCGCACGGTCGAGAACCGTGCCAACAATGTCTGCACCATGCTGGTGATCGTCTCCAACGCGAAGGTCGCGCCATGATTTCGGAAACCTTGAAAGACCCCTTGAGCATGTTCGATGTGCGCGGCAAATCTGCGCTCATCACCGGCGCTTCGGGCGCCTTCGGCCGCGGCTGCGCGCTGATGCTGGCGAGCCTCGGGGCCAACCTCACGCTTGCCTCGGGCTCAAAGGGCGAGCTCGACGCGGTCGCCGACGAGGTCAAGAGCCTTGGCGCCAAGGCGACCGTGGTCTATCGCCGGCCCGACAGTTTGGCCGATGGGGAGGCGATGCTGAAGGCGGCGCTCGACGCCTATGGCAGAGTCGATCAGCTCGTCGTCGCTTCCGGCTACAACAAGGCCGGCTTCATCAACGAGATGAAGTACGAGGATTGGCAGGCCGTGATGGACGCCAATGTCCGCGGCGAATGGTTCATGGCCAAGGCGGTCGGGACTCATTGGATCGACAAGAAGATCAAGGGCAAGATGCTGATGATGTCGTCGGTGCGCGGGCGCCACGGCAATATCTCCGGCTACACCGCTTATTGCACCTCGAAGGGCGCGACCGACGCGCTAACGCGTGTGCTCGCGACCGAATGGGCGAAGCACGGCATTACCGTGAATTCAATTGCACCGACCGTCTTCCGCTCGAAGCTGACCGCGTGGATGTATGGCGACGACGAGCTCGGCCAGGCGACGCGGGCTCGCTCATTGAGCCGCATCCCGCTCGGCCGCTTGGCCGAGGTCGAGGATCTGATGGGCATGGCGCTCTATCTGCTC
Organism: Allostellaceae bacterium; assembly: GCA_046706015.1. GTDB lineage: Bacteria > Pseudomonadota > Alphaproteobacteria > ATCC43930 > CGMCC-115725 > CAIKMD01. Next base: position 1,275 of record JBJKPV010000344.1, read on the forward strand.
TCGCCCGCCTCCGATTTCTTCACCGGTCAGGTGGTCTACGTCGACGGTGGCTTCACGGCCGGGTGATCAAAGTATGAAGGCGACTATCGCCGTCATCGGCGCCGGGCTGATGGGGCACGGCATCGCGCAGATCTTCGCTTCCGCCGGCCACAAGGTCGTGCTGCACGATCCCGATGCAAAGATCCTTGGCTCCGCGCCGCTGCGCATCGAAGCGATCTTCACGCTGCTGGATCAGGACAAAGCGGGCCTCGCCAATCTTCGCTATGAGGCGGATTTCGCCACCGCCGTCGCCGAGGCTGATTTCGTCTTCGAGGCGGGGCCGGAAAAGCTCGAAGTCAAACGCACGATCTTCAAGAACCTGGGCGAGAAGGCCAGGCCCGGCGCGATCCTCTGCACCAACACCTCGGCGATCCCGATCGGCCAGATCGGCCAGGATGTGGCGGACCGGTCGCGGGTCGTCGGCACGCATTACTGGAACCCGCCGCATCTCGTGCCGCTGGTTGAGGTCGTGCAGGCAAAGGACACCTCCGCGGCGACTGTCGAGAAGACGATTGCGCTGTTGCGCGAGGCGGGGAAGTCGCCCGTGCATGTGCGCCGCGACATTCCGGGCTTCATCGGCAACCGCTTGCAGCATGCGCTGAAGCGCGAGGCGATCGCGCTCGTCGCCGATGGCGTGTGCGACGCGGAAACACTCGACACGGTGGTGAAGGAAGGCTTCGGCGCGCGCATGGCGGTGTTGGGGCCACTCGAGCAGTCCGACCTCGTCGGGGTCAATCTGACTCTCGACATTCACAAGGTCTTGATCGCCGATCTCGATCGCACGCCGGGCCCGCATCCCTATTTGGTCGAGCTGGTGGAGAAGGGCCAGCTCGGCATGTCGACGGGACGCGGCTTTCGTGAATGGACGCCGGCGCAAGCGGCCGAAGTGCGCAAACGCCTTTCCGATTTTCTCGCCGAATCGGCGCGCGCCTTGAGAAACAAGAAGCGCTGACGGCGTGGCGTCCCTGGCCTTCGGCGAGGCTCAATGTTAGGCTTCTCGCGCTTGGTGATATTCACACTGAGGGCACGCCACCAATCCGATGACCGCCGCCCCCCTCGCGCGCACACCTCTTTACGAGCTGCATAAGAGTCTCGGCGCGAAGCTCGTGCCTTTTGCCGGCTACGACATGCCGGTGCAATATCCGACGGGCATCATCGCCGAGCATCTGCACACGCGCGCCAAGGCGACGTTGTTCGATGTCTCACATATGGGCCAGGTGCTGCTCGCGGGCCCGCAAATCGCCGAGGAGCTCGAGGCGCTGGTCCCGGCCGACATTGTGGGCCTCGGCGAGGGGCGACTGCGCTACACGCTCTTGACCAACGATAAAGGCGGCGTCTGCGACGACCTGATAGTGGCGCGGGACGGCGCCGCGTTGCGTCTCGTCGTCAATGCGGCGCGCAAGGAATGGGATCTTGGCCATTTGCGCGAGCATCTCGGTGCCGCGGCGGTGAGCCATCTCGACGACCGCGCCCTGCTCGCAGTCCAAGGTCCGGCTTCGGCGCAAGTGCTCGAACGCCTGGCACCGGGCATCGACACGCTTGGCTTCATGCGCTTGCGGCATGCGCGCATCGCCGACGCGGATTGTGTCGTCACGCGCTCGGGCTATACCGGTGAAGACGGGTTCGAGATCTCGGTCGCGGCCGGCGACTCGGTCCGGCTCGCGACCAGGCTGCTCGAGGCGCGGGAAGTCATTCCCGCCGGCCTCGGTGCGCGCGACACGCTGCGGCTCGAAGCCGGTCTCTGCCTCTATGGTGCCGATCTCGACGAGACGACGAGCGTCGTCGAAGCCGATCTCGCCTGGACGATCCAGCCGCGCCGCCGCCGCGATGGCGGCTTTCCTGGCGC